>JAFXBH010000168.1 GCA_017521875.1 Oscillospiraceae bacterium | reverse complement strand
GCATTATGCATCACTACGAAGTTGGTCTCCCGCCACCTGAATTTGCTGGGTTTCAATTTGAATCTCGACGGCTCTCGTTTTCTGATCGCTGCAATCAACCTCTACGCCGAGCAGCCGGATCAGCGGCTACACAAGGAACTTTACCCGGCAATTCAAAAACTGTGTAATGCAACCAATGCTACCTGCGTAGAGCACTCAATCCGAACCTCTATAAGATCCGCTTGGCAAAAAAGAGATCTTTCCGTATGGTCGCAGTATTTCCCCCAGACCGTTGATGAAAAATGTCCAAGCAACAAAACTTTTATTTCTTGTGTAGCAGAAATAACACGAAAAAGGGACTGGCTGTGAAGCCAGTCCCTTTTTGCAATGTGTAATTTATTTCTTAAAATGTTCCTTCATTCGCGAAAACAGTGCCGTAAACTTGTCCCAGCCGAACATAGCGGCATATGCAACGGCAATACCCAGCACAACTGCACCCACAGCATAGTACCACATAACTGTCATACCGATTATTGCCGCGTAGATGTAAAGAGCCAACACACAAAGGGCTATAGATACGGTAAAAACCACTAAATCTGTAGGCACCTTAGGTACCAGTCGTTTAACCACTTCAACGATCATCGTAACCGCTGCTACGAAAAACAAAAGCAACCCCATAATAACAGAGCCGTAATTGATAATTGTGTTAATAATACCTGTAAAATTCATAATTTTTCCTCCTTAATGATGAATCAAATATTCTTCAACATCGTTCTTAGCCGCTTTCATTTGCGCGATGTTATTGCCGTTAATGCCGTGTTCCAACAGAGCGAACATTCCCTTTGTCAGGACATGATTACCCTCTCGGATATCGGCGATCTGCTTTTTATCATTTTCCAGTTTGTTTTCGACCTTTTTTAGCCGTTCCTCCAAATTAGCAATTTTTTGATTCTGTGCATTTTCAGGCGCCTTTGCCGCCTTGACCGCCTTAATAATCTTTTCCGCTGCATTGGAGAGCAGGACGACGGCAGATGCTACCGCCAAGATTGTAGGCCATAATTCCATCGGAATCACCCCTTGCTTTCGGTAACACCAACATCCACACATCCGGCAGTTTTTAATGCGACCACCAAATTCTCAGCCGTTTTCTTGTCGTTGAACGGACCAATTTTTGCGCTATAGTGTACATGATATACACTCTTCTGCTGCACCTTTTTCTCCAAACCAAGGAACTCCGCTGCCGCCTTTGCGTAGGCTTCGCCCAGTTTCTTCAGTTCGGCATCGTCGTTCCAATCCTGAATATCCTTCAGGTTGTCTACGAATGCACCCTCATTGGCAACTGCTGGCATATTGGTCTTTGCCAATACATCCAGATCTGTGCGGATCTTCACGCCTGGGGCAGCGCCGTAAAGGCGCAGATTCTGACCCGCCGCCTTAACATGCTTTGCAAAGATCTCACCCAGCGCTACCCGCTTCTGGCTGTAAACCAGCGCCTCATAGCCATCACCGCCACCGGCATTAAAATGGTTGGACACAAACAGGTCAGCACCCCAACTGTTGGCATCGTTGCAAATAGCCGTCAGGCTATCCATCGTGCCGGGAGTGATTTTAGTTTCACACACATAGTTGGCCAGCAGATACTCATTCATGTGCTTGGATACCGCCACATTCAATTTGCGCTCGGTTTCGTAGCCTACCGCCCCGGGGTCTTTGTCAGAATGCCCGGGATTGATATAGATTTTCTTTGTCATACTCACATTTCCTTTCTTATTGTAAATTATTTTGATTCCCCATCCGAGGTAATCTCCAAACTAATCAAAACGCCCTCCGGCGAGAACTGCTGGAATCGAATCATCGAAGCATCGGCAAAAACCAGTTCAAAGATGTTTAAGCCAGTGCCTTCGATAACAACGGTGCATCTCCGCTTTTGATTTACCGCTTCCAGAATTTCTGCAAAAGACTTGTCCATCTCCACAGAAGATCCATCCTCAGTTATCGTGCCTGTAATCACAAAGCCAGCCTGTGAAGCAACTTGCCTGGCCTCCTCCGCCGCTGCGTTTGCGCTGCTTGCCGCTGCGTTTGCGTTGCCTGCCGCCCTGGTAGCCGCCACCACCGCGCCATTCACTTTGTCAAATTTCTGCCCGAAGTTGTACTTCTGCTCCAGTTCCGACGCTTTGCGAACTGGATGCCTATCTTGTTTTTCACTCAACGCACATCACCTCCCCATGTAAAAGAGAGGGGCTGTTGCCAGTCCCTCTCTTAACTTAATTCCACGACACCTTGCCGTCAGACGAAACTATAAAGCCCAGTTCTTTCAGTACCGTTGCCTTTTGCTCGTAGGAAAATCCCTCTATGCTGTTCACATACTCAATGATTTTCCCGTTGTAGGTGTCGTCACTTGCGTATTCCAGTTTATACAAAACCAACTTTGCGCCATAGTCCATATCCAGGCCGTTGATATACTGCACGACCTTCATTTTTCGGCTGCCGCTTACGGAATTACCCTTGCTGTCCTTGTCAGCCTTGATTGCGCTCAAATCCTTGGTATATCCCTTGTACGCCACCGTATCCTCCGTTACTGCCAAAGATACCTGATACTTCTCCGGATTCTGATATGCCCAGTTGTAGGCCTCCCGGCTCTCCTCGCTGGCGTTGTAGGTCTTATAGGCAATTCCGTTATCCTTTAGGAACTGATACTTTTCCTGATTCTTAATGTAAAAATCGAACTCGTCGAAGTCCTCGTATAAATCGTAGTCAGCCATATCAACCGGTTCTTTCCGGTTTACCACGTTGTTCACAAGGATGTTCTTCTGTTCCACCGTCAGGTCGAGGCTGTCAATATATTCGAACTTCTCCCCTATGGACTCCAATTTTCCCAACTGCTTGCGAATTTGGCGATAATCCGCCACGGGGATTCCCAGGGATGCAAATTCCTCAATTTGATTTTCCTTCAGGGGTTGCCAGCCGTTATCAAAGTAGTCCCTTGCGTTTTGGCTGGCATACTGGCCAAACAGCGCCGCCTGCACTCGATTCCCTGCCGTATCCTCCACCGGGAATCGCAGATTGCCGCTGTCGGTGTAAGAACCGGCAATTGGAAAATCATCATCGAACATTTTAAGACCTTGCGCGGTTTTCTTTATCTGTCCGTAGCCGCCCGGTAAGATGTAATACGGTAACGCCCCTGCGAGGGTTTCCATTCGACTCTTTTCGTTTCCGTAGGAGTCTTTTCCGGTAATCACTTCCTTCACAGGAAGAGCCGAAGCGATAGGGATACGTCCTCCGGTAAAGGTACTGGTGTAGGGCAGGTCCTCCAAAAGGCCAAGGATCGCCTGCTCCGCGTTTTCTCCGAATGTATCCTCACTCTCCTCGTCATCGTCAAAGCCGAACAGTTTGATCAGATTCTCCACAATATCAAACGCAGGATTGTAACCGGCAATTGCCTCATAGGCCTGTCCAAAAAGGTGTTGGAAGATAGCAAGTTGTGCCATTGTGCTGGCCACCTTAGCCGCCTTCCTTCCGTTGCTTACCCCTTCCTCAGCTTTTGCCTCCTGAATCACATCGTACCCCATAGCATCTAACTGGTTTCGCACTTCCAACTGGAATTTGGTAATCAGTCCCAATGTCTTGG
>JAFXBH010000167.1 GCA_017521875.1 Oscillospiraceae bacterium | reverse complement strand
GATGCAGAGAGCCGTGTTCACGGCGTACCGGTGGAACAAATTCACTTCCACGAAGTGGGGGCTATGGATGCCATTGCCGACATCACCGCTGTGTGCTATCTGATGGAAACACTAGGCGTTGACCGGGTGTATGCCTCCCCTGTCCATGTGGGCTGCGGGCAGGTAAAATGCGCCCACGGTCTGCTGCCTGTCCCCGCCCCCGCCACTGCCAATATTCTGCAGGGCGTTCCCATCTACGGCGGAAAGGTACAGGGCGAACTGTGTACCCCCACCGGCGGTGCATTGTTAAAATATTATGTTAACCATTTCGGAGAGATGCCTGCTATGGCCGTAACTGCCATTGGCTACGGAATGGGCAAAAAGGATTTTGATGCCCCCAACTGCGTCCGGGCAATGCTGGGTGAAAATGGGCAGGAAACCGACGAAGTGCTGGAACTGTCCTGCAACCTGGACGATATGACCGGTGAGGCCATCGGTTTTGCCATGGAGCAACTGCTCTCTGCCGGGGCTTTGGATGTGTTCACCGCGCCCATCGGTATGAAGAAGAGCCGTCCGGGCGTCCTGTTTACAGTGCTTTGCCGCCCGGAAGACCGGGACGCTCTGCTACCCCTGATCTTCCGCCACACCACCACCTTGGGTGTACGGGAAAACCGGTTGCACCGACACATTCTCCACCGGAAAACCGAAACGGTACAGACCCCATACGGTCCGGTACGGCAGAAGATCGCCACCGGCTACGGGGTGGAACGGAAAAAGTATGAATACGAGGATGTGGCCCAACTGGCAAGACAGAACGGCCTTTCCTTGAGCGACATTAAGTAAGGAGTGTACAATATGGATCATACAATGAGTTGGGATTTTACCATGGCCAATTACGGCGCTGTCTGGTCGTTTTTGGTGCAACTGGGTTTGCTTTTGCTGTTTTTGATGCTGGGCAACATTCTTCGCAGAACCATTCCTCTGTTCCGAAAATGCCTGGTTCCCTCTGCCCTGTTGGGCGGTGCGCTGTTGCTGATCGTGGACATCATCATCAAGGCTTTTGGCGTGATTCTGGTGGACAACCGAATGATGCAGGTGATCACTTATCACTGTCTGGCCATCGGTTTTGCGGCTATGTCCCTGAAAACAGAAAAAGCCACTATGAAGACCAAAAAATGCCAAGTCTTTGAATTTGGCGCTCTGCAAGGCGGCACCTATATGCTGCAAGCATTTACAGGACTTGCCATTACCATTGTGTTTTTCCTGCTGACCCGCTATGGCAAAACCGTTGTTTCCTATGTCTGCGGTCTGATCCTGCCCCTGGGCTTTGGACAGGGTCCCGGCAACGCCCTGACCTGGGATGTGAATTTTACCAACACCCCTGCCGCCCAATTTGCCGGCAACGGCAGTTTCGGTCTGTCTTTGGCTTCCATCGGTTTTGTGGTGGCATCGGTATTTGGCGTGTTCCACATCAATATCTTCAAAAAGAAAGGGCAGATCAAGGTGCGGGAAGCCCGGGAAACCGGCGCGTTTGTCGATCCCACCAACCCCGGCGGCAACGAGATCCCCGACAATGAATCTGTAGACAAGTTCTCCCTGCAAATGGGTTTTGTAGCCTTGGCCTACGCCATCGCCTTTGGCTTTATGTGTCTGCTGGGCGTCCTTTCCAAGTTCACCAACAGCATCGCCTGGGGCTTTAATTTCCTGTGGGCATCCCTGGCGGCTATGGCCATCAAAGCGGTGGTAAAACGCCTGCAGAAGCACAATCTGATGCACAGAAGTTACATCAATAATTACCAAATGGATCGGATCTCCGGTTTCGCTTTCGACCTGATGATCGTAGCCGGTGTGGCCGCCATTGAGATCAACGATATCAAAAACTACATCCTGCCCATTGTGATTCTCAGTGTGGTCGGATCTCTGATTACCTATATCTACATTCGGAAGGTGTCCAAAGAGTGCTTCAAAGGCTTTGAACACGAGTTCTTCCTGATGAGTTTCGGCACCCTCACCGGTACCGCCTCCAACGGTATGATCCTCACCAAGGAGATCGACCCCGGTCTGCGGACACCCACCTCCAGCCTGTATATCCTGTCCAATTTCCCGGCGATGGTGATGATCGCGCCGCTGCTGTTCCTGTTGGGATTTGCCGGAGAATCTTTCCTGAACGCCTGTATCGCCTGTGGAATCTTCTTCGTTTTGTGGCTGGTATACACCACCTACCTGTTCCGCAGAAAGATTTTCAGAAAACGCTATCAGAATATTCCGGAAAACATTTGGACAGAAGTAGAGTGATTTCCGCGATTGGTGTTGATTTTTCAGATAAACTTGCTATAATATAGGGTGGAAGAGGATGGGTCTACCCATCACAGATGATTCTTTTATCACCCGTTTATGGAACATAAAGGAGACGTTGTACATGATTATTACCCAGAAAAAACCCATTGAAGAGGTTATGGCTCTGGTTGGCAACGCAAAGACCGTTGCCCTGGTTGGCTGTAACAGTTGCGCTACCGCTTGTCAGACCGGCGGCCAGCCCCAGATCGACGAACTGACCAAGATTCTGGAAGCCGCAGGCAAGAAGGTTGTCGCTACCACCATCTGCGATTACTGCTGTATGAATTTGGGCGTGAAGACCAAGATGAAGGCCATCAACGCTGCAAATCCCGACTGCGTCATCTGTATGTCCTGCGGTGACGGCGTACAGTGCGTTGCAAAAAATGCAGGCGACAAGCCTGTTTATCCCTCCAACAACACCATGTACTTGGGCGAAGCAGTTAAGTTCGGTGTTTGGGAAGAATCCTGCCGCTTCTGCGGCGACTGTGTCCTGGGCAAGACCGGCGGCATCTGCCCCATCACCCAGTGCGCAAAG
>JAFXBH010000166.1 GCA_017521875.1 Oscillospiraceae bacterium | reverse complement strand
GCACTTCCATGAAGCGATTCTGGATCAGATTGCCATTGGACAAGCACCCGCAAAAACAACATACGACATCGGCGACAGTCTTGACACGACCGGTCTTGTAGTTACCTTGATCTACAATGACGGCAGCACCAGTGATCTGCTTTCCGGTTTTCAGGTTTCTGAACTGGACGCATCTTCTGTTGGTACAAAGACGATTACGGTTTCTTATATGAACAAGACCACTACATTCGATGTGTCTGTTATTGCCACTCCCTCCGACATTGCGATCAACACATTTCCCACCAAACAGAACTATTGGGTTGGCGACACTTTGGATACAGCCGGTCTTTCCCTGACAGTTACTTACACTGACGGAAGCACCGATGTTGTTACTTCCGGTTTTGATGTCAGCGGTTACACCGCAGCAACCCCGGGCACAAAGAAGATTACCGTTACTTACCAAGGCTTGACCACCACATTTGATGTTGTGGTAAACGAAATTACCGCCACTGGCATTTCCATCGCTACCCCGCCCCAGAAAACAACTTACTGGGTAGGAGACACTTTGGACACCACCGGTCTAACGGTAAAGGTCGACTACAGCAACGGAAGTTCTGATTATATCGAAACCGGCTTTATACTCAGCAGTTCTGATTTAAATGCCGCAGGTACTCAGCCTGTCACCGTCACTTATCAGGGTTTTACCGACACTTTTCATGTCGTGGTTAACGAAGTTACCGTTACCGGTTTTTCCATTGCAACTACACCGGACAAGTTAGACTACTGGATCGGCGAAAAACTGGACACGACCGGACTTACACTGAATGTAAATTACAGCAATGGCAGTTCCGATTCTGTGGATACCGGTTTTGAAGTCAGCGGTTTTGAATCCGAAACCGAAGGCACCAAAACAGTAACCGTCACCTACCACGGTTTCACAGATACGTTTGATGTGAACATCATAACCGGCGGTGTATGTGGTGAAAACCTCATCTGGACCATTGTGGATGGCGTATTAACCATTGCAGGCTCCGGCGCTATGTATGACTATACATACGGTTCTGCTCCCTGGTATGGCAAGGAACTGACCGCGCTTGTGGTAGACCCCAGTGTAACTTATATTGGCAAATATGCATTCGCTAAGGTGGCATGCTTGACCCAATATCATATTGCCAACGGCGTGCTGGTTGGCGAAGGCGCTTTTGCCAAATGCAAAAACCTCACCGCTATCACAGTAGATGCCGATCATTCTGCTTACACCGCAGACCAATCCGGCGCACTTTACAACAAGGACATGACCACATTGATCATGGTCCCCGCTGGCTATAGCGGTACCTTTGTAGTGCCTCTCACTGTCACCGCAATTAGCGAGAGTGCATTCTTTGGATGCGCCAAATTAACTGCGGTAAAATTCCAGGGCAAGGCAGGTGCTACCGGCGGCTTTACTGAGCGCGACAGCACCGGCAATAGTGTAAGCGCTAACACAACCAGTTTTGGCAGCAACAATGTAACCACAATTGGTAGCCACGCATTTAACGGCTGTGTAAAACTCGCCAAAATTGACATTCCCACAAATGTTACTGCTATTAACAACGGTACATTCAAGGGTTGCACCAGTTTAAAAACAATTATAATACCTAACGGCGTATCTACAATTGATAATGACGCATTCTCCAATTGTACTGCCTTGAATGTTATAATTTTTGAAGGCACAAAAGCCCAATGGACAGACAATACAATCGGTGAAAATAACGAATCGTTGACGGATTCGCCCATTCTGTACCGCAAAGAGATCAAACTTTCCAATGCTGCGCCTACCTTGTATGATAATATTGCAATGAACTACAAGGTAAATAAACATCTGTTTGATGAAATGGGTGTTACCGATCTGTATCTGAAGATTACATTTAACGGCGTTGAAACTGTACTGGATACATATACCGTCAGTGAAGATGATAGTCAGTATATCTTTACTTTCTATAACATCGCTCCTAACCAAATGGACGATACCCTGTCGGCTACTTTGTATTGCACCTACGCAGGCACTGAATACACCGGCGCGACACTGGATTACAGCGTGGCAACTTACTGCTACCGGATGCTGAATAACTCTGCCGTTGTCAACAACGATGCCTATGCAGAACTGCGGACATTGCTGGTGGACCTGCTCCACTACGGCGCAGCCGCCCAGGAATTCACCGGCTTTACCGGTGAAAAGGTAGATGCGCGGCTGACCGCGACCCAACTTGCCTGGGGCACAGCAGCAGACCCCACCCTGGAAAACAAGACCGTTACCAACTATGCAACTGTCGCAGATCCCACTGCCACTTGGGCAAGTGTGGGTCTGGTGCTGGAAGACGCGGTGACCATGCGCTTTAAGTTCACAACTGCGGATATTACCGGTCTGACCGTAAAGATCACCAGCGACACCAATACAGAAGGCTGGGTCATCCACAGCGACGACTTCCTCTATGAAGAATCCACCGGCAGATACTATATTGACTTTGGTGGTCTTCACGCAGGACAGATGCGTGAGTGCGTATATGTAACTGTTTATAATGGCGAAACCGCTGTCAGCAACACCTTGCGCTACGCTATTGAATCCTACGCCTATAAGTATGCAAGCAACGAAAGTTATCCCACCTTGGCAGCGCTGGTCAAAGCAATGATGCGCTACGGCGACGCGGCTTACAATTTTGCAAACTGAGAAAGGAGCGTTTGAATTATGAAGAAAACTTATGAAGCACCTCAAATTGAACAAATTCGTTTTGCTACAGAAGATATTGCAATCGTTCTTCCCGATGACGATTTGTCCGGTCTCAGAGCAATGCCTATGTAATGCAATATAGTCAACCGCCCCGGTGACATCACCGGGGCGGTCATTCTTATGTTACACAGTACCAAGTTTGCAATTCCTCTTGCATAATAAATCCACAACGATTATATAGATCCATTGCCTTTTCATTCTCAAGGGCAGAT
>JAFXBH010000165.1 GCA_017521875.1 Oscillospiraceae bacterium | reverse complement strand
TCTTACACTCTGTCCATCAACTCCGGTAATGTTGTACTTAAGGGCAACACTACTATCACTGCAAATGACGAAGGTGCATATGCTTATGCATTTGATGCTTGCAAGTTTAAGACTTACGATGCTCCCACCGTTACTGTCGAGTCCTCTGTAAAGATTTACGGCAAGGTAGAAGTTACCGGTGGTAATCTGATCCTTAAGAATAAGATTACTCGTCCCATGGTCTACACTTCCGGTACTGTAACTCTGGTTGATGATGGCTACATTGCAGCACCTGCTGGTTACTACTTCGACAACGGCGTTCTGACGCTCGACATCAGAAATGCTGTTGCTAAGATCGGCGACAAGTACTTCGACACTATGGCCGAGGCTTACGAAGCAGCAGGTAATGGTGACACTATTACCTTGCTGAAGAGCATCACCGATGCAGGTATTGAGATCAAGAAGGATATTACCATTGACTTCGCAGGCTACATTTGGTCTGTCAAGCCTCCTGTTTCCGGTACTTCCTATGCTATGAAGATTGCTAGTGGCGTTGAAGTGACTCTGAAGAGCACCGGTGCTATGGGTAGATTGCAGATCAATGGTGCTGCCGAGACAGAGTTTGATACCTTGATTTACAACGAAGGTATTTTGCACACTTCTAACATGAAGTTGAACGGTGCCGCACTGAACAAGGGCGATACTGCTTATACTGTCTACAATGCTGGTACTGTTGATTTTGTTGGTACAGTATTTAACAAGAACGTAAATATTCCTAACGGCTACAAACTGTTCAATGCATAATTGCTCTGTGCATAACTCAAATTAACGGCTGCGGCCCACCGAAAGGTGGGCCGCAGTTTTTTTGAGGAAATATTTAGTTTATGCCTTGATTTATCTTGCAAATTGTGGTATAAATTGAGAGTAAGTCTAAATAAATTTAGCAAAAATAACAACGAATTGAGGTCCGGTTATGAAAAGAGTATTGGCATTCATTATGGCTCTTTGTTGTGTCATCAGCCTGCTTCCTGCGATGACTATCGCAAAGGCTGCAACAAACACAGCAACAGATGTCTCAACAGGGTCAAATGGTGCGGTTGCAGAAAAACCGTTCTACATGATTAACTGTAATCCCGTGAGGGACGGATTAGAGTATGTTTACTCGTTCCCGCATTTCTATTCCTCCTCCTCCGATATTGGAGCGTCGTCTATAACTGTGTGGTACGGTGGTACAAGTGATATTCCTCGCATGGCGGGAATATTAAAGACCGAATTTGATAACCGTCCCGAGGGAACCCGTTATTTTTACGCAGTGTATTCCGTTAGAGCAATGAATAATATGGACGAATCCGTCATGTATTTCCATGTGGCCGAAAAGGCAATTCTTGAGTGGACCGAAGCGTTTTTAAAAGAGTATAAGCGGATCGGCGGCAAATTGGACGGCATTCTTTTGGATACGGAGTATGAAGATGCCCATTATTGGGAACTCTGCAGCCGGTATTATTGGAATGGCGTCAACACAAATATCTATCGGGATATGGTGAATCATCCCCAGTATACCACTTTAATTCGCCCCTTCCTGGAAGAGCGTGGGTTTAACTTCTGGCCTACAAGCCAGCAAACTACAGAAAAATCCGAACTGTGGTCTATTTATCCCAATTCCGGCGGTAGTTATGCAAAGGAAAAAGAAATTTGGAGCGAACTGGGTAATAAACTTGTTACGGATTGCTTAACTAGAAGTATTTTTGAGCCCCTTATGAAGTATTATCCGGATGCTTATATGACCGATTACGCCAGAGGTGACTCTTATACCTGGCAAAAGTCATACACAGGACATATGGTTCCTGTCCTGCATCACACTACAAAGGTAGGTAATGTTTCCAACCGTCAGAGTTATGCATACAATCCCCAGGATAATTACGCTGGCGGTTTTGAGACCCCCGATGGCTATAATCAGGCGCAATACATAGCAACACCTTTCAATATGGCAAGATGGCCTGTATACCAATTGAGGAATATGTATGAGGCAGATCCCAATCATTGGATTGCTGCTCACATAGCATTCTTTAACTACCGGCCTACACTTACTGGATCGTTTTCTAATACACCTTATTATTCAGAAAACATTTACCATATAGCCTTGATGGATCCCAAGCAATTACTGGGCTATATTGTTCCCTCGGAAGTTGTGGATTTCGGCAGAGATAATCCCGATCCCAATGTCAGCGACTATCATTATAATATTCGGGTTGTGGATGAGTTAATGGCCGAGATGACCAGAGTGGCTGGTACTGCGGATCGTAAGCCGATTTCTGTTCCTTATAGTTGGAATGAGCGGTTTATGCTCTCCGGTATGTACACCGGCGGAAAGAATCTTTGGCGTATCACGCCGGATACTTCTACCGGCACCACCTTGGAAGCCTTTAAGATCAAGGACAGCGATCCCACTTTCTATATTGACGGTCAGACCATTACATTCCCCCAAGGTACGATCATTGAGGATTCTGAGATTTCTCAGGTTGGCACCTGCGGTTACTGGGTTCAGACACCTGCTGATGTGATGCCCATTGTTTCCGGTTGCGAAGACCGCTATGCCAAGTACCCCTCTTATCAGGATAAGTTTGAAAATTATGCTGTGGGTGCTTCGGTAAACGGTGGCGCTGTAAGCGCATGGTCTTCCCCCAATTCCGGCGTGACTGTGCAGTCCTATAACGGTAGCAATGCTTTGCTGCTTCCTGCAGGCGACTCTGCCAATGTGGTAAATGCCCCTGCAAATATTACCGCCGGAGATCATTATGCTTTGCAGCAGGCTTGGGAGGTAACGGTTACTGCGCCCACAACAACCTCCGGCGAACTGGTTGCACTGAAATGCGGAACCAGCGATAAGGGTGTAAGAATTTATAACGGCAAGTTCTATTATGATAATAATGGTTCCTATGCCCAACTGTCCGGTGTTACCATTTCCGCTGGCAGCACTTACACAATCAAGAGGGAAGTGGACTTCCGCACAGCCGGAAAGTTCACCAGCAGTTATTCTATTTATAATGCCTCCGGCACGCTCCTGGGCAGTGTAAGTAATGTTGCTATGACCAGCGTTTCTATTCCTGTCAGCAGTATTACATTTAGCAACAGTTCCAATTCCTCCAATGTGTACATTGACAACTTTAAAATGTATCCCACCGGTGTTACTACCGATTTGATGCTGTACGACGCATTGACTGGTTTTGAACTATCCGCATCTGAATCTGTCAGAGCGAAAGACACCGGCTACCGTCTGTCTTGGATCAATACTACCAATGAAAACCTGGTTGCAAAGATCTATAATAACGGCACTTTGCTTCAAACGGTGAAAATGGGTGCGGGTATGGACGGTGCTGTATCCGGCCTTGTAGAAACCAATGGCAGTTATGCTGACATTTATGTGGTTACAGAGGTGGATCAGGGTGCTGCTCCTAATTCAGTTGCACTCCGCATCCATGGCGAAGATCTGTACGCTTGGTGTACAGATGGCGGAGATGCAACCTACTTTAAGGTTGTTGACAATACCTTTGTAGAGGAAGGTTCTGAGGATGACTACAACCTGAAGGTCTCCTATGCCGATGGCGTGATGGATGTCGTATGTAAGGATATGGTTATTACCCGTAGTGTTAATAACTCTATGTTCAACTTTGGCTACTCCTCGGATACCGGCAAATATAACTATGCAGTCCGGATCACTCTGATTGGTGAAAATAAGGTTATCGGTTCCGGTGGCTATCGTCTTGAGTGTGCACCCACCGGTGGTTTGACTATTACCGGTGATGGCTCCCTGTATATGTGCACCAGTGATCAGTTCTATGTTATGAATGTTGCTGCCGGCGACCTGACTATTCAGGACACCACTGTTACCATCGAACAGAAAAACGGAACGAATTACTGTGGCATTTTGATGGAAAAGGGTAGTCTGATCGTTGATAATTCTACATTGACTGTAAATGCCCAGGGCGGTTCCTGTGTATCCTTTGGCACATACAATGGAATTGGCACCGAAGATCAGGGTTGTTACATTAAGAATGGTTCCAATGTCGTGATGAATGCTATTTCCTATCACCGTGGCCTGATCCATACTGCCGGTCCCATCGTTTTCGAAAACAGTAATGTGGAACTGAATAACACCTATGGTTGCATGGCTACCAATAAGGCTCCTGCAATCAGGGGTGATGTTACCGCTATGTACAAGAGTCAGGCTGGCCAGAACTATGTTTCCTTCAATGTGGCAGCCGGCACAGCCTTCAGTGATGGTTGCGCAACAGGTGGAGGCTACGCTTTCCTGAAAGTTACCCATACCCACACGCCTGTCTCCGACACCAGCGATTGTACAGTGGGCACAATCTGTGCAACTTGCGGAAAGGTGTTGGTAAAGGGCAATAGCGCCCATACGCCTGCGGATGATGGAGACTGCACCACTGCAGCAAAATGCGCACACTGCGATCAAATTGCAGTAAAGGCAAAGACTTACCACATTCCCGTTCAGGATGATGGAGACTGCACTACTGAAGTAAAATGTCGGTATTGCGACCAGAGTGTTGTTGCCGCTGAGGCAGATCACGCATGGTCTGATTTCATGGATACAGACTGTAATCATTACGGCTGTAATGCAACAAGAACAACGTCCGCAATATGGCCCGAGTCTGTTCAGTTCCGTCTGCAATCCAACAGTAGCCTTGCTGTGAACAAAACTGTTTATGATGGCGGCGAGGCAATCTATCTCAAGTCTTCCAGAGGCAATATTATGGCAGGCGGCACAGCAGATGCTTACAATATGAAGGTCTCCTATGCCGACGGTTATTTGGATGTTACATTAAATAATCTAGTTCTGACACCTACCCGCGATATCAATATATTTGATTTTGCTTATGCCTCAGAGGATTCCAATTATAACTATGCGATTCGCTTGCATTTGATTGGTGAAAACACCATCACCTGCATCGGCGGAAGTTATATTGGTTGGAAGAATACAGCAGGTATGATTATTACCGGCGAAGGTTCTTTGAGCATAACCAGTTCCGGTAATGAATTGATTTTCGATGGCAATGGCGGCGACCTGGTGATTCAGGACACAACAGTTAATATTACCAATAACGAAGCCGGTTCTTGCGCAGTTTTGATGCAGCAAGGCAACTTCGTTGTGGATAATTCTACTGTAGTAGTATCTACTTTGAATGGTTATGGCGTGAATTTTGGCAGCGCCTATGATGCTGAAGACGGCTCTGAAGACTATGGCGTTTACATTCGCAATGGCGCTGATGTCGTTATGGATGTTCGGAGTGTTAGCGCTACCCATCGCGGCGCTATTCGAGCCGATGGCCCCATCGTCTTCGACAGCAGTAATGTGGAACTGTGCAGCCTGGAAAGTTGCAGATGCGCCAACAAAGCCCCTGAACTCAAGGGCAATGTATCCTCCTTCTACAAGGCAGAATCCAGCAAGACCTACTACGCCTGTGAATTGCTCCCCGGCACTCCGTTTGACACGGCATGCACAACGTGGGATGGCTATGCTTACTTGAAGGTTACTGTGAATGAATCCTGCAATCACTATGTTGCAATGGATGACGATGACTGTACTTCCGCTGTAGTATGTCCCAAATGTGGCGAAACCGTTGTGGCTGCCCGGGCAAATCATGCATGGACAGACGGTTCTGACACAACTTGTAACAATATGGGTTGCTATATTACCAGAGAGTCTTGCAGCCACAATTCTATGAAAGATGACGGCGATTGCACAACTGCAGTGGTATGTCCTGACTGCGGTGAAACAATTCCGGCTAAGGAACACGTATGGACTGACGACAATGACTCTACCTGTAACAATGAAGGTTGTAACGCCACCAGAAAGACTAAGCCGAATGCAGTTGCACTCCGTGTCCATGTTGATGAGCAGTATGCTTGGGTTAGTGATGGCCAGGCAGCAACCTACTTTAAGGTTGTTGACGGCCTGTTTGCCCAGCAGGGTGATGAATCTGATTACAACATGAAGGTCTCCTATGCGGATGGCGTGATGGATGTTGTATTTAATAATTTGGTTTATTCCCGTGTTGGCAATACCAGTCTGTTTAACTTTGCTTATTACTCCGATACTGGCAAATATAACTATGCAGTTCGTATCACACTGCAAGGCGAAAATGTGATCACCGGTTCCGGTGGCGCTCGTCTTGAGTGCACCCCCACCGGCGGTTTGACCATTACCGGCCCCGGCACCCTGTACATCTGCACCACCGATC
>JAFXBH010000164.1 GCA_017521875.1 Oscillospiraceae bacterium | reverse complement strand
GGAGATACTGCTGAGCGAAGAGCAGATTCAGGCAAAGGTTGCTGAATTTGCTGAGATTCTGTCTAAGGAATATGCTGATAAAGACCCAGTATTTGTGGGTGTTTTGAAAGGTGTTGTGATTTTCTTTGCGGATATGGTGCGGAGAATCAACATTCCTTGTGAAATCGACTTTATGTGCATTTCCTCCTACGGCAGCGGCACCAGCACTACCGGCAATGTGGTGGTGAAGAAGGATCTGTCTGTGGACATTAAGGGCCGCCATGTGGTGATTCTGGAGGATATTTACGATACCGGCAACTCCCTGACCTTTGTACGGGACTATTTGCTGAGCAAAGAACCTGCATCGTTGAAAATCTGCACATTATTGGACAAACCGGAACGTCGGAAACCCGGTGTGACCTTAGTGCCGGACTATATCGGCTTTACCATTCCCAATAAGTTCGTAGTGGGTTACGGACTGGACTTTGATGAGCATTACCGGAATCTGCCCTATGTTGGTGTACTGAAACCGGAAGCCTATAAAAAATAAGGAGAAAATCAAATTTTGAAAAATCGCAAAGTAATTACCGTTGTCCTGTATGTGGCGATATTGGCCCTTGCTTTTTCCTGGATGCTGGGGTTGTTCGGTGGCAATAAGGACATTCTTACCGACTCTCAGATTCAGGAACTGTTTCAAAATCAGCAAGTAAAAAGTTTCTTGGTAGAGGGAAACCGGATCCGCCTGGAACTCCATACTCCCTATAAAGGAGAGACCACTTGGGTTACCGACCTGGCAGATCCGGACGGCTTTCATGATTATATGCGGGAGACGTTCCTTTTGCAGCACCAAATCGGTGTGCTGGAAGAATATGACTTTATAGCAGAGAAGAAACTGTCCCCCTGGGATTTCTTCCTGCCAATCCTTCTGGCAGGTTTGGCGATTCTGGTGGTTTGGGTGCTTCTGGTGGGCAGAGCCAACCGGAATAATCCTATGGCAAATTTCGGTAAGGCTCGCACCAATCTGGGTCAGACCGGCAAAAAGAAAATCACCTTTGATGATGTGGCCGGCGTAGACGAGGAAAAGGCAGAACTGCAGGAAGTGGTGGAGTTCCTCCGCAACCCCAAAAAGTTTACCGACATCGGCGCTAAGATTCCCCACGGCATTCTGCTCTCCGGCGCTCCCGGTACCGGTAAGACGCTCCTTGCCCGAGCAGTGGCGGGGGAGGCAGATGTGCAGTTTTTGTCCATCTCCGGTTCTGATTTTATGGAAATGTATGTGGGCGTAGGCGCCAGCCGCGTCAGAGACCTGTTCGACCAGGCCAAGAAAATCGCCCCCGCCATTATCTTTATCGACGAAATTGATGCAGTGGGCCGCAAGCGCGGCTCCGGTTTGGGCGGTGGCCACGATGAACGTGAGCAGACACTGAACCAACTGCTGGTAGAAATGGACGGTTTTAGTAAAACCGAAGGCGTCATTGTCTTGGCGGCAACCAACCGCCCGGATATTCTGGACCCTGCATTGCTCCGTCCCGGCCGATTTGACCGGCAGATCTATGTCAGTTCCCCGGATGCTAAGGGCAGAGAGGAAATTCTGAAAGTCCACGCCAAAGATAAGCGACTGGACGCATCTGTTTCTTTGAAAACGGTTGCCATGGCCACTTCCGGATTCACCGGCGCGGATTTAAGCAACCTGTTGAACGAGGCAGCCATTTTGGCAGCAAGAGATGACCGGCCTGCGCTGAATATGCAGGACCTGGACGAAGCGATGATGAAGATCCTGGCCGGCCCTGAGAAAAAGAGCCGTGTCCACCTGCAAAAGGACCTGAAAATCACCGCTGTCCACGAGGCAGGC
>JAFXBH010000163.1 GCA_017521875.1 Oscillospiraceae bacterium | reverse complement strand
CCTTCGGAGATCCCCGCGGGTATCGTCACCGCCTTGGTTGGCGCGCCCTTCTTCTTTGTGTTATTACTGCAAAGGAGGTATCGCCGATGAATTTGTGTTTTGACGGTGTTTGCGCCGGCTATAAAAAGAAAAAGGTGCTGGAAAATGTGTCCTTTGCCGTGCCCCAGGGGCAGATCACTGCCCTTGTTGGTCGCAACGGCGCAGGCAAATCCACCTTGATTCGGTGTTTGCTGGGAGAAAAGACAGATCATTCCGGCAGCATTGCTTTGGATGGGGTACATACAAAGTCTATGACGAACCGGCAACGGGCAAAGCAGATAGCCTGCCTGCCCCAGGACTTGCCCCGTCCCCGGGTAACGGTGAAAGAGTTGGTCTCCTTTGGTCGCGCACCCTATACGCCCATCACCGGAAAATTATCTTTCCGGGATGCCGAATTGGTGGAAAAAGCGATTTCGGACGCAGGCATCGAACATTTGCAAAACGCCTTTGTGGATACTCTTTCCGGGGGCGAACGGAAGAAAGCATTTTTTGCGATGATCCTCGCCCAGGACACCCCGGTGGTGGTGCTGGATGAGCCTACCGCCCATTTGGATATGGTGAGCCGATTTGCTTTTTTGGAGTTGCTGGAGAAGATCTGCCGGGCGCAAAACAAGACATTTCTTGTGGTGATGCACGATCTGCCGGATGTTCTGCGGTTTGCGGACAATGTGGTCGTTCTGCACGAAAACCGCATTGTGTTTACCGGCGCGGCGGAAGATGTTTTGCGCCAAAAGATCCCGGAAACTTGTTTTGGCATTACCCTTACCGGCAACCGGGAAACCGGTTTTGCGGCGACCCCTACGAAAGAATAAAAAATCACCTGATCGAAGATCAGGTGATTTTTTGTTATGCTTTGATTGCGGCAAGGTTCATATTCAGGTCTTCCCAGAACAAAACCTTTTCCACGGGACTTTTGTCGTCGGTCCACATTTTGTTCATGGTGTCCTCGGGACGGAATTCCTTGCTGTTTTCTGCCTCCAGCCAGGCTTTGAAATCTTCGGCGGAGATACCGCTTTCGGCTTTCAAGTCCTCTGCGTGGGCAATGATGTAGGAAAGGTAGTTGGCAACCACGGGGTTATCCTTATTTTCCACATTCATAGTGCTGACGATCAGATCGCCTTCGCCAACCTTGAAAGAGAACAGATGGCTGAAGTTACGCAGCGTATCTTCGGGAACGAAGCCCTTGACACCGTCCCGCTGTACCCGGTAACGGTCACGGACCGGCTTATCCACACCAATGATATGGGTGCGGACGGCGCAGGGCCAGTTGTCAAGATTGACTTTGCTGCCCAGGTCCAGCAGCGGCTGCATATTCCGGTCAAAGTACTTGTCGTTGCCCAGAACAGCCAGCACATCGGCGTTTTGGATAATGCCGCCCAAGTTGCTGCCTCTGTCCCAAATGCAGGGCTTAAACCGCTCAATGGCGCTGAGCACATTCCACTTGTTTTGGGGCACCATATAGGAATAATTCAGCACAACGGTCTCGCCCTTTGCCAGTTTCTCAAACAGGGCATCGTCCAATGCGTTGGTGACCGTTACGCCGGTGGGGGCGGGTTTTTCCTCTACCCGGGGGTAGATCCACAGTTTCCAACTGTTGCTGACATCAATCGTTTCGGAAACGAACCGGACAGCCAAAGTG
>JAFXBH010000162.1 GCA_017521875.1 Oscillospiraceae bacterium | reverse complement strand
GTTAAAGGCGCAATGATGACGCGCAAGAGAAGAAATGCTACCCTGAAGCTGGCCAAGGGCTACTGGGGTTCTAAGTCCAGACACTTTAAGATGGCCAAGCAGGCCGTTATGAAGTCCGGCAACTATGCATACGTTGGCCGCAAACTGAAGAAGCGTGACTACCGCAGACTGTGGATCACCCGTCTGTCCGCTGCAGTTGCTCCCTACGGTCTGAACTACTCCACCTTTATGAACGGTGTGAAGAAGGCCGGCATCGAGATGAACCGCAAGAGCCTGTCCGAGATGGCTATCCAGGACACCGCTGCTTTCGCTGCTCTGGTTGAGCAGGCAAAGGCCGCTCTGAAGTAAGAATCAAAAAACTCCCTGTCTTCCGACAGGGAGTTTTTTTATAAGATGGTTGCCCGGAGTTCGGCAGGCGTCTTGGGAGAAAGGTATGCAGGGGGAATATCCAGCACGGTCTTTGCGCCGGTCATTCCCTCTTGGGCCAGTCTGTATACTGCCCGGGCGTAGGCCACCAACACACTGGCGGTGAATTCCGGGTTGGAATCCAGTCCCAATGTGTACTCCACCCGCTGGATATGACCATCTCCGGTAATGCCGGTGCGGATCACATGGCCACCGTGGGGCAACTGACGATGCTCTCTGTCCATCTCCTCTTGGGAAATGAAATGCACCGTGGTGTCGTAATCGGCAAAGTAGCCGGGCATAGTCTTGATTTCCTGTTCAATTCGTGCGGTATCTGCCCCCGGCTGGGCCACCACGAAACACTCTCTGGTGTGCTTTTCCCGGGTGGTGAGTTCCGGATTTTCCCCACTGCGTACCCGCTCCAGAGCCGCTTCCACCGGTACAGTGTACTGCCTTGCGTCTGCCACCCCTGCAATTCTCCGAATGGCATCGGAGTGGCCCTGACTGACGCCTTTGCCCCAGAAGGTATAACTGCTGCCCTGGGGGAGGATACTCTCCGCCAGCACCCGCTGCAGGCTGAACATACCCGGATCCCAGCCAGTGCTGATCAGGGCAATATGCCCCGTCTCCTTGGCGGATTTATCACAGGCGTCAAAATGGGCAGGGATCTGACTGTGATTGTCGTAACTGTCCACGATGTGAAACTGCTTTGCCATCTGAGGACTTTGGATAGGCAGGTCAGTAGCGCTGCCGCCGCAGAGAATCAGCACATCCAGTTTGCCTTCCATTTTGGCCAGTTGGTCGGCAGCATACACCGCTGCATTGCTGGCGATATCCCCGGGATTCCGACGGGTGAACACTCCCGCAAGTTCCATATCCGGGTTTTGCAGAACAGCGGCTTCCACGCCACGGCCCAAATTGCCGTAGCCCAGAATACCAATGCGAATCTTCTCCATAGAAGGTTCTCCTTTTTTATTTGTATAAGTCGGTGGACAAATACCGATCACCGGTATCCGGCAGCAGCACCACGATGGTCTTGCCGGGATTCTCCTGCGCCACCTGCAACGCCCCGTGAAGGGCTGCGCCGGAAGAAATACCCACCAAAACCCCTTCGGTACTGCCCATCAGCCGGGCGGCCGCATAGGCCTGCTCTTCGGTAACACCGATCACCCGGTCGTATACACCGGTATCCAGCACCTGGGGTACAAAGTTGGCGCCGATGCCCTGCAAGCCGTGAGGCCCAGCCTTTCCCCCGGAGAGCAGCGGCGAACCGGCAGGCTCAATGGCCACCACCTGAATATGGGGATTTTGCTCTTTCAAATAACTGCCAACGCCGGTAATGGTGCCGCCGGTACCCACACCGGCAACAAAAATATCCACATCTCCTTGGGTGTCAGCCCAGATTTCCGGGCCTGTGGTGGCTCTGTGGGCCGCCGGATTGGCAGGATTTTCAAACTGACCGGGGATAAAACTGCCGGGAATCTCCTTTGCCAGTTCCTCGGCTTTCTCCACCGCCCCCTGCATACCCAAGGCGCCGGGAGTCAATACCAGTTCTGCCCCGTAGGCTTTCATCAATTTCTGCCGCTCTATGCTCATAGAGTCCGGCATCACGATCACCGTCCGGTATCCCCGGGCGGCTGCCACGGCGGCAAGGCCAATGCCCGTATTGCCGGAGGTGGGCTCAATGATCACCGCGCCGGGCTTCAGCAGACCCCGTTTTTCTCCGTCTTCGATCATGGCCAGCGCCACCCGGTCTTTCACTGAGCCGCCGGGATTTTTATATTCCAATTTCGCCAGCACCCGTGCCTGCAAACCTTTTGCCTTGGCAATGGCATTCAGTTCCAGCAACGGGGTGTTGCCGATGAGTTCACTTGCGGATTTGTAAAGCGCCATATCCTTTACCCCCTATTTTATTAGATTATACCCCTCCGGCAGAATTGTTGTCAATAGGAACATTGACAAGCCCCAAAACCTATGATATAAAAAGGAAAAAAGCGACAGGAGGGTATGCTATGACACCCTTTGAAGAGAAAATCGAATCGGTTGTGGACAGCATCTTGGCAGACTACCGCAACGACCGGGATATTGACCGGCTGGAACTGTCCCGAATTCCGGACAAAGATGTGGTCATCGACATTATTGACAAACTCCGCCGGATCGTATTTCCCGGCTACTTTAAGGAGAAAAACTACCGTCTGTACAACGCCAAGCACAACCTGAGTATGCTCATCGAGGATGTGATGTTCAACCTGACACGGCAAGTGGCATTGGTATTCCAGAACGCCGGGGAGTCGGAATCCGACGCCCAAGCCCACGCAGAAAGGGTATGTATGGAGTTCTTCCGGCAGATTCCTGCCGTCCGGGAACTGGTGCAGACCGACCTGCAGGCCGCCTACGACGGTGACCCGGCGGCCACCGGTATGGCAGAAATTATTTTCGCCTATCCCGGCCTGTTTGCCATCACTGTGTACCGGCTGGCCCATGTTCTGTACACCCTGGAAGTGCCGATGCTCCCCAGAATCATGACGGAACACGCCCACAGTCTCACCGGTATCGACATTCACCCCGGCGCAACCGTAGGTAAATTCTTCTTTATCGACCACGGTACAGGCATCGTGGTGGGCGAGACCACCGTCATTGGCAACAATGTGAAACTGTACCAAGGCGTCACCCTTGGCGCTCTGTCCACCCGGGGCGGTCAAAGCCTCCGGGGCAAGCGCCGCCACCCCACCATTGAGGACAATGTGACCATCTACGCCGGTGCGTCCGTGCTGGGCGGTGATACGGTGGTTGGCCGGGATTCCGTCATCGGCTCCAACGCCTTTATTACCAAGTCCGTTGCCCCCTGCACCACCATTTCCATTAAGAATCAGGAATTGCAGATGAAGACCCGGGCCGATTGCGCCAACTGCCAGCAGCAGTTTAACTGCAATAAATAATCTCTTACCGCTGACCTTCCCGGTCAGCGGTTTTTTATGCATCTGACGGCAGGAGCAGCAGCAGGGGATACAAAAGGGTGGCCCGGGAGCGGTCAATATTTTGCCATTCCTCCCCGTCCCGCCGGAGATACCGATTGCCCTGCTGCAGATATACACTGTCTGTGCCGTCAGAATATTGCAGTTTAATCGTACAGGATGTGTCGAAGGATTCCTTCGGCACTGTAGGCCCAAAAGGTCGCAGCAACCGCAGATATGTGAGAATTGACCCCATACTGGCCTGTTTGGTGTAGGTACGGTATAGGGTATCCCCGGCCCGGGAATACGCCACCTCCACCCCGGTCACAACCCGGTACACACTTCGGGTTTTCACCCCGCAACCGGTTAGCAAAAGGCAAATTGCCAAAATCATCCAAATCCGTTTCACCGCCATCACCTCATATTCAGTATGGCGCAAAAGGGGAAAAAATATAAATCCGCCCTTGATTTTCTTTGGAAAATGAATAAAATAGAGAATATATGTTATTCCGGGAAAGGAAGATGCTTTTATGAACCAAATTTACATTCCCGAAGGCTACAAACCCCCGCTGGACGCCTATGAGACCCAACGGGCCATTGCCTACATCAAACACGCCTTTCAGGAGGAGTTTGCCGGCGCGCTGAATCTAAAGCGGGTCTCCGCCCCTCTGTTTGTTACCGACGCATCGGGACTGAACGATAACCTGAATGGCTACGAGCGGCCTGTCAGTTTTGACATTCCCGCCGTGGGCGAGGACGCGGAAGTGGTCCATTCCCTGGCAAAGTGGAAGCGGTTGGCTCTGAAGCGGTACGGTTTTGGCATCGGTCAAGGTCTGTACACCGATATGAATGCCATTCGCCGGGACGAAGACTTAGACAATATTCACTCTATCTATGTAGACCAGTGGGACTGGGAGAAGGTCATCACCGCCCAAAACCGGAATTTGGATTATTTAAAACTCATTGTCAACGCCATTGTGAAGGCCATTTGCGATACCAACGACCGTCTGCACGTCCGTTTCCCCCAGATTCGCACCGAACTTTCCCGGGAGGTCAGTTTCGTGACCACCCAGGAACTGGAGGATCTGTACCCTGACCTGGACGGCAACGCCCGGGAAACCGCCTATGTTCGTGACCACCATACCGCCTGCATTCTGCAGATCGGCGGCGCCCTCCGCTCCGGCAAGCCCCACGGCGGCAGAGCCCCGGACTATGACGACTGGCAACTCAACTGCGATATTTTCTTCTGGGATGCGCAACTGCAGAGAGCCTTGGAAATTTCCTCCATGGGTATCCGGGTGGACAAAGAATCTTTGGATCGGCAACTGACCATCTCCGGCTGCAATGACCGCCGGGAACTGCCTTTCCACAAAATGCTGCTGAACGACGAACTGCCGCTCACCATCGGCGGCGGTATCGGACAGAGCCGGCTGGCGATGCTGATGCTGGGCTGCGCCCACATTGGTGAAGTGCAATCCAGCGTGTGGGACAAAGCCACCGTGGAAGCCTGCAAAAACGCCGGCATCCCGCTACTGTAAATACATAAAAAGACTCCCTTATAAGGGCGGCGCACCATAGTGATAAAATGGTTTTGAACGGTCCCTTTGACCCTTAACTGCATAAAAAGTTCCCGAAATGCGTCAGCATTCCGGGAACTTTGTTATTTGTTAATCAAAAAAGTTACCACTTCAAAACTGCATAGCACCTAAAAAGAATGGAGATTTTCCTGAGATAAGGAAAAAACCGCAGAAATCCTTTGTGGATTTTGAGGATTTTTGACGCAATATCAGGGAAATCCACGCCTTTTTAGGCAATTTATCACTGTGGCGCACCGCCCAAAAGGGGGTCTTTTTTGTAACGAAAACCTAGTTGTATCAATACAAGAAATGCCTCCGGCGGGTTACTTTCTTGTTCCGGCAAGAAAGTAACGAAAGAACCGGCTTAAGGGGCGCTACGAGCCAATCAATTTCCTGTTGTGGTACCCGGCATATTCCTTGCCGGCGAAGCGGCTTT
>JAFXBH010000161.1 GCA_017521875.1 Oscillospiraceae bacterium | reverse complement strand
GTCCTGCTGATGATGGGCGCGCTGGGTTACGTTTCCAGCCTGGGTACCATCGGCCAGAGCGCACAGACCTCTCACAATATGTGCTGGCTGGTTGCTGGTTTGTACCTGTTCAGCGCTGTAATGCAGTTTATCGGTTTAGCCGTGATCTACAATCTGGACAAGAAGACAGTAGAGAAGATGAATACCGAACTGGCAGAGCGTCACGCTGCGAACTAATAAAACAACTGCCGCATCTGCTTCGGCAAATGCGGCAGTTTTTCCGGAAATTTGCAAATTATTTCATATCTTAGCCTGTGGTTTTGCTATTATAGAACCACGCTACATACGGAGGTAAAACAATTTGAGAAACATTATCAGTCTGAATCCCAAGTGGTCTTTTTCCAAGACCGCTACTGCAGTGCCTGCAGCCATTGATGCTGCTTGGGATGTAATTGATCTGCCCCACACCTGGAATGCCATTGACGGTCAGGACGGCGGCAACGACTATCACCGCGGCACTTGTTACTATGCAAAAGAAATCAACAAAGCCGACCTGCCTGCAGGCGAGCAGTACTATTTGGAATTGCGCGGCGCCAACTCTTCTGCCGATGTGTATGTAAACGGCAAGCACTTGGCCCACCACGATGGCGGTTATTCTACCTGGCGTGTGAATATCACCGAAGCCCTGACCGACAAGACCTTGCTGGTTGTGGCGGTGGATAACGCTCCCAATGACCGGGTGTACCCTCAGATGGCAGACTTCACCTTCTACGGTGGCTTGTACCGGGATGTGAATCTGATTGCTGTTCCTGCATCTCACTTTGACCTGGACTACTATGGCACACCCGGCATTAAGGTAACGCCTATTATCAGCGGCAACGATGCCAATGTAGAGGTTGAGGTATTCCTGACCAATGCCAAGGAAGGTCAGCGTGTTAAGTACACCATCTACGATAAAGAAGAAAATGTTGTGGCCACTGTAGAGTCCGCTGAAACCAAGGCAAACTTTGTGATCGAGAATGTCCATAAGTGGCATGGCCGTAAGGATCCTTACCTGTACTGCTGTGAGGCAGAACTTTGCGACAATGGCGAAGTGATCGACAGTGTTTGCACCCGTTTCGGTTGCCGCAGTTTTGTGATCGACCCGGAAAAGGGCTTTATCCTCAACGGAGAAGAATACCCCCTGCGTGGTGTTTCCCGCCACCAGGATCGTTTGGGCAAGGGCAATGCCTTGAGCCGCCAGGACCACGAAGAAGATATCAAACTGATCTGCGAAGTGGGCGCAACTACCATTCGTCTGGCCCACTACCAGCACGACCAGTACTTCTACGATCTGTGTGATGAAGCAGGCTTGGTGATCTGGGCGGAAATTCCTTACATTTCTAAGCATATGCCTGCCGGCCGTGAGAATACGATCAGCCAAATGACAGAACTGATCACCCAGAACTACAACCACCCCTGTATCGTAGTTTGGGGTCTGTCCAACGAGATTTCCATCGGTGGCAGCGATGAGGACTTGCTGGAAAATCACCGCATCCTCAACAATTTGTGCCACGAGATGGATAAGACCAGACTCACTACCATCGCAGCAGTTTCTATGTGCAAGATGGATGACCCTTACCTGCAGATTCCCGATGTGGTATCCTATAACCACTATTTCGGTTGGTACGGCGGTGAGACCTCTATGAACGGTCCTTGGTTTGATAAGTTCCACGCCACCCATCCCAACATTCCCATCGGTTGCTCCGAGTATGGTTGTGAGGCGCTGAACTGGCACAACTCTGACCCCAAGCAAGGCGACTATTCCGAAGAGTATCAGGCATACTACCACGAGGAACTGATCAAGCAGTTGTTCACCCGGAAATTTATGTGGGCAACCCACGTGTGGAATATGTTCGACTTCGGCGCCGATGCCCGTGCTGAGGGCGGTGAAAACGGTCAGAACCACAAGGGTCTGATGACTATGGACCGCAAGTACAAGAAGGACGCCTTCTATGCATATAAGGCATGGCTCAGCGATGAACCCTTTGTTCACCTGTGCGGCAAGCGGTATGTGGACCGGGTAGAGGATGTGACCAAGGTGACTGTGTACTCCAACCAGCCCACCGTGGAACTGTTTGCCAACGGCCAGAGCCTGGGCGTGAAGGAAGCGGCAGATCATTTCTTCTACTTTGAAGTTCCCAACGCAGGGGAGACCAAACTGGAAGCCGTTGCCGGCGATTGCCGTGATGAGAGCGTCATCCGTAAGGTAGATACCTTCAATGAGGACTACCGTTTGGTAGAAGTTGGCGCGATCCTGAACTGGTTTGATATCGAGGAGAAACCCGGCAGACTGTCTTTGAACTCTAAGATGAGTGCAGTGATTTCTACCCTTCGGGGCAAATTGCTGTTTATGAAACTGATGGGTAAGATGCTGGGCGGCGGCAAGAAGGGTGAGAAGGCCAAGCCTATGGGCTTTGAAATGACCCCGGAACTGATGAGTATGATGGGCGGCTTTACTGTGCTGCGTCTGCTGACTATGGCAGGCGGTATGATGGACGCCAAGTTCACCAAGGAAGACTTGCTGAAATTGAACAAGAAACTCAATAAGATCAAAGCGCCGAAAGAATAAATGAATTATGGGTGCGTCCATTATAGGACGCACCCAAAAAATTTGTATATACTGTGTGTTTTTTTGTTGACTTGGCGTATGGTTTTTGGTATATATATCATATACCATATATCTTCTTGGTATTAGTTTTGAGTGCAGAAAAAGGAGAAGCAGAAAAATGAAGAAAATGATTGCGATATTTTTAGCGTTGACCTGTATTGCGGCGTTGATTCCCGCAGGCGCACAAGTAGATGCCGCTGCGGTAACAAAGGAACCCTTCTATGTGTTGAATGTGCTGCCTATCTATTGGGAAGAAGGCGATCTCACACTGGATATGCCCTACTTTGCGGACAGTTATTACAACGGGTCAACAAAGCCTGCTACTATTAGCTGGAGAAATATTTCCAGCATTAAGGGCTTGGCACAGGAGTTGAAGGACGAGTTTGACTATCGCCCTGAAGGCACCCGGTATGTATTCTTAAATACACCCGGCAATATCCTTCACAAAGGCATGGCCGATGAGTATGTGTACTTTGATAAGCCCACCCAATATGTCAAGGACTGGATGGAAATGTTCTTGGCAGAATACAGTCGTATTGGCGGCAAACTGGACGGTTTCGTTACAGACGTGGAATACTGGCTGGGTGCTGCCTATGAAATTTGGTCTTTGGGATATCAAAAGGGAGATACGACCCTCTATTGGGACATCGTAAATCACCCTCAATATAAGACTGTTTTGCGGCCCAAACTGGAAAAGGCTGGCTTCGAGTTCTGGCCTGAGAGCAAGCAGGACAGCAAAAAGTCTGAGATCTATTCTATGTGCCCCGAAGTGGGTATGAATAGCATCTCCTATCATGCTTGGAATAACGTCCTGGATGAACTTCTGACGGAGTATTTGAACGAATGCGTTCTGGAGCCGATGCTGAAGTACTATCCTAATGCCCTGTTCAACGATTACGGCAGAGCGGACCGTTACGGTTGGCAAAAGCAGTGGTATGGCAGTATGATTGTGTTGCCCGGTAACTCTGTGAAAGCCGGTAATGTATCCAATGCGACTTGCTATCCCGGCAGCGCTCCTTGGGATAATGCAATTGGTAAGTATAATACCCCTGATAGTTTTAATGAAGCAAAATATGAAGCCACGCCCTTTAACACCGCATTGTGGAAGGTGGTTGAAGGCAAGAATATGCTGGCAGCCGAGCCCAATAATATGTTCAGTGCGTGGATTACCTTCTATAACTTCCGGCCCACCGCCCTTGGCTCTTTCGCCAACACACCTTACTATTCCGAATTGATGTATCACCTTGGTATGTTGGATCCTCAGCCCTTCCTGGGTTATATTTTGGATGATGAAATTGCCTCTTTCGGCGCTGAGAATTCTGACCCCGATGCCAGCAATCCGGAAGTGGTGTGGAATGTAGTTAAGGAACTGATGGCAGAACTGACCCGGGTAGCCGGTTACTCTGACCGGAAACCCATTCAGACTCCCGGCAACTGGAACTACGAATTTATGCTCTCCGGTATGTATGCAAACGGCAGAAATATCTGGCGTATCAGCCCGGATACTTCTACCGGTACAACAGTAGCATCTTTCAAGGTGAAGGACAACGATCCCACCTTCTCCATTAACGGTCAGACCGTAACCTTCCCCCAGGGTAAGATTATTACCGACAGCAAGATCTCCAAGGTCGGCACTTGCGGTTACTGGGTAGAGACCCCTGCCAATGTGATGCCCGTCATTACCGGCACTTCCGATCGTTACGAAAAAGACCCCTCCTTCGCAGAAACTTTTGAGGGCTTTGCAAACGGTGCAGCATTCACAGAAGATGTTACCGATGCTTGGAAGGTATCCGGCGGTGCAGTCAGCGTGAAGAATAACGGTGGCAGCAAGGCGTTGGCCTTGAGCGGCAACACCAAACTCACCAATGTGAATGCGCCTAAGAATATCACCGCAGGCGATAAATATGCCCAGCAGCAGACCTGGCAGGTAACAGTTACTGTGCCTAACGGCGGCGAACTGCAACTGCTGAGCGCTTCCGATAAGGACCTGGGTGTGAAGATCGCCGACGGCAAAGTGTATTACGACAACGGCGGTTCCTACGCAGCAATTCCCGATGTCAGTGTAACTGCCGGTAGTACATATACCATTAAGAGAGAAGTGAATTTCACCAACGCCACCAGCGATTACGCGGTATATGATGCCAGCGGCAAGAGCCTTGGCAGTGTGAAGGGCAAGAAGTTGGCTAACATTTCTCTGCCGGTGAGTGAAATTACCATAGCCGCCAAGAATGTAACCGGCACGGCATATATTGATAACTACAAACTGTATCCTGCCGGTCTCACCACGGACTTTATGGTATTCAATGCAGAGAATGGTCTTGAGGTAGATGCCACCAAGTCCAGAAATGGAAATACTGCATTCCGTCTGTCTTGGTTGAACGCAACCGGAGAAGATATGATCGCCAAGGTGTATAACGGCAGCACCTTAGTAGGTGAGTTCAGAATGGGCGCCGGCCTTGACGGTGTTGACACCGGTGTAGTCAAGGCAAACGGCAAGTCCGTACTGCTGACAGTTAAGACCGAGGTTGCGCCTGCTCAGGTAACACCTCCTGACGGTAATGACGGTGGTCAGACTCCTGCACCCACCACTCCTGTGGACGGCACAGATCCTACCAATCCTGTGGATGGTACCAATCCTACAGATGGTATCGACACCACCAATCCTGCAGATAAACCTAACGACGATTCCACCAAGCCTTCCGATAACAAACCCGGCGCTGCTCCTGAAAAGAAGGACAGAATGTCCGATGTGGAGATTGCAGTGCTTGTATTGGTAATCATTTTGGTGCTGCTCGGTGGCGCGTTTGCGCTGTTGTGGTTTGTCATTAAACCCAAGTGGCTGACAGAATTCTTCAAGAAGCCTGCGGCTCAGACAGGGGAATCCACGGACGCTGAATAACCTCTCTAAAAAACAGGCACGTTTTTGTGCCTGTTTTTTGTTGGATATATTATATTTCGGGTTGACACAGACTGGCTTTTTTGGTATAAGTAAACCAAGGGCTATTGGACCTTCAAAATGGATATAAAAAGGAGAAATAGGAAATGAAAAGAATTGTTGCGATGCTTTTGGTGCTGACCTGTATTGCGGTTTTGATCCCCGCAGGTGTGCAGGTAGATGCCGCTAATGTTACAAAAAAACCTTTCTATATGGTTAACTGGACATCTATGTTGTGGGACGATGGAGACTTGGCCATGGACGCACCCTACATC
>JAFXBH010000160.1 GCA_017521875.1 Oscillospiraceae bacterium | reverse complement strand
GTGGCCGGTAATGATCAGAAGCACCTGCTTGGAATCACAAACCGTACCAACGCCCACAGACAGGGCAGTCTTGGGAACTTTATTGGGGTCATTGTCAAAGAAACGGGAATTCACAATCAAAGTATCCTCGGTCAAAGCGCGGATGCCGGTACGGGACACCAAGGAGGTAAAGGGTTCGTTGAAAGCAATATGTCCGACAACGCCACTGCCACCCAAGAACAGGTCAATGCCGCCATAAGAGGCGATCTTCTCTTCATACCGCTGGCACTCTGCTTCCAGATCCTCTGCCATACCGTTGAGAATATTGATGTTCTCAGCGGGGATATCAATATGATTGAAAAAATTATCGTGCATAAAGTACCAGTAACTCTGGTCGTGCTCACGGGGCAGGCCTACATATTCATCCATATTAAAGGTCACTACATTCTTAAAAGTAACCTGGCCAGCCTTGTTCATCTCAATCAGCCGCTTATAAATGCCCAAGGGAGAAGATCCGGTAGGCAGTCCCAGAACAAAGGGACGGTTCTCCTTGTGATTGTTAATGGCATCAGCGATATGCTGAGCAGCCCACTCACAGGCATTATCGTAATTATTTTTAATAATCAGTTTCAATTTTGTCACGCTCCTGGTTTCAAAAGATCGTTTCCGGTATGTGCCCGGTAACACAGATAGTATACTCCTACCATAATATAATTTCAAGATTTATCTTAAAAAAAGACAGTAGAAATTTTTGGTCATTTCAACTTGAAACCTAAGTTAAAAAGTAATTTTCTCCCCTATGGAAGGTATCAAAAGGGCCGTATCGCCTCTGTTTTGTGTCGTATGTTCCACAGCACCCCACAGGTTGTAGGGATCATTCTCCCTATCCGGCAAATGGAGCAATACCATTTGCTTGGTCAAACTGCATGTCCAGTCCCACGCCGACTTTGTGTTGGCATAAGCATAAGGCGCGATCAGCACATCCGGCTTAGGCAAGTCTTCCCTTCCACGCCACTGAGCGGGGGCAGCATCCCCCATAAACCAGACACACTTGCTTCCCTCAATAACAAAACTGATATGTTGCAGCCCCGGCTCTACCCTACCCAAATGGCGGCTTTCTACCGGGATGATGCGTATTTCTCCCACCTGCACAGCGCTTAAAGGCAAGGACTCCGGCCCATAAATGGGCCGGAGATTTTGCTTGCGGTATGGGAGAAGCAACGCCTCACTGCGATGGTCCGGGTGATTGTGGGTAAACGCCAAAACATCCGGCAAGTTCTGCAGGAGTTCATCTGCCAAACGGTCAGGTGTAGGAAGGTATCCCTCCACCCGGTCGGCCAGTCCATCCAACAGGATAGACACACCGTCCAGTTTCAGCAGCACGCCTGCATTGGCAGTGCGTTGTATCTCCATAGATTCTTATACGCCTTCCTTAGCGCGGCGGATGTGTTCAGCCTCGGTGCAACCGGTGGTGGACACGTGGCCAGCCAGAGGAACGAGTTTGTCGTTGATGGCGTCGATGATCCAACTTGCCTGGGGGAAGAAGAACTCGTCGAACTCGAAGGGAGGTGTGATCCAGTTCTTAGCACCAATTACTACGGGAGGTGCATCCAGATCGTCGAAGCACAGTTCGGTCAGGTTGCGGGCAACATCGTTCATGAAGCCGCCACGAGCGCAGGCATCAGATACCAGAACAACACGACCGGTATTCTTCACGGATTCTACCAACTTGGTGTAATCCAGAGGTACCAGAGAGTGCAGGTTGATCACATCAGCCTCCATGCCGTACTTTTCAGACAGAGTCTTGGCTGCATCCATTGCACGGTACAGAACAGCGCCCAGAGTGATGATGGTAACATCCTTACCGTCACGGACCTTGTTCACATCACCGATGGTGATCTCATAACGCTCAGCGGGAACGCCACCTTCGTAGAACTCTTCGCCCTTGTCGTAAATTCTCTGAGATTCAAAGAAGACAACAGGATCGGTGCCCATCAGAGCGGTTTCCATCAAGCCCTTGGCTTCCCAAGGAGTTGCGGGGAAGCAAACCTTCAGGCCGGGGATATGTGCACACAGTGCGGTCCAGTCCTGAGAGTGCTGTGCGCCGTACTTGGAACCAACGGAAACACGCAGAACCAGGGGCATCTTCAGAATGCCAGCGGACATGGACTGCCACTTAGCCATCTGGTTGAAGATTTCGTCACCGGCGCAGCCGATGAAGTCAGCGTACATCAGTTCTACCAGTGCGCGGCCGCCGGACAGAGCGTAACCAACTGCAGTACCAACGATGGCAGCTTCTGCCAGGTTGGAGTTAAACAGACGGCTGTGGGGCAGAGCGTCCATCATACCGCGGTAAACTGCAAATGCACCGCCCCAGTCACGGCAGTCTTCGCCGTAGGCGATCAGGGTAGGATCTTCGTAGAAGCGGTCCCAGATAACCTCGGACAGGGCGTCACGGAGGTTGTACATCTTCATCTTGGAAACGGGCTTGCCGTCCTTATCAAAGGGAGAACGGATCTTGCTCTTGATCTTCTTGTAGCCCTCAGCCTCTTCCTTAGGAACGGTGTACTCAGGCTCACGATCGTCAAACTTGTCCACCTTCTGGTTGGAGAACATCAGGCGCTC
>JAFXBH010000159.1 GCA_017521875.1 Oscillospiraceae bacterium | reverse complement strand
TTGCTTTTTGTATTCGTTGTACCATGCGAAGTATGTATTTTTTGCGATCTGACAGAGCCATACAGACGCTTTTTCCTTGTTACGCAGAGAAGAATAGTTCATATATGCTCGAAAAAAGGTCTCCTGCGTTAGTTCCTCGGATAGAGCAGCATCTTGTGTCATTTTCATAAGGTATCTGAAAATAAATGATTGGTTTTCGCTAAAGAGTTTTTCAAATTCCGTCACATTTTCACCGTCCTTTCAACTATTAGATTGGAAAAAAAGAAGAATGTTACAAAAATTATAGCATAGTTTTATAATCGTGTAAAATAAAACAACCGCCTCTTGTGAGACGGTTGCTGGCACCCCAGAGAGGACTCTAACCTCCGACCTTCCGCTTAGGAGGCGGACGCTCTATACAACTGAGCTACTGGGGCATATACTGGAATATTGTAACGGATGGGAATGGGGATGTCAATGGTTGAATAACTCCTAATATCTCTTCGATTCCATAAGGTTCAGTGAAAGGGGAGCATAATATGCCGGATAACAAAGATTCCTATACAGATTTAGACGACTTGATATTTGATGAGGAAGATGGTGGCCCAAGCGAAAGATAAACTGGATTTTTCTATTTTCCTCTTTACAGAATATGGGTTTTGGGATATAATATATCGGAAAATCCAATAATGAGGAAATGAGGGTACAAAACCCATGAATATTGAGTTTGATGCATACAAACAAAAACTGAATGATATTAAGCCGGCCTTGGACGGCTTGGCGGATTCTTTGAATATTGAAGGCTTGCGGAACGAATTGGAACGGCTTCATGCTATGCAGGAAGCCCCTGGTTTCTGGGATAATCCTGAGAAAAGCCAGCAGATCGTTGTCAAGTGCAAGAATTGCGAAAACAAACTGGAAAAATATAAGCAGATGACCGGCTCTTGGGATGATTTGATGACTATCTGTGAGATGGCTGCGGAAGAGGATGACGATTCCATGCTCCCGGAACTGAAAGAGGGATTCCAAAAACTCACCGCAGATATGGAAACCTGCCGTCTGCAGACTTTGCTTACCGGCAATTATGACCGGAACAATGCACTGGTTAGTTTCCAGGCCGGTGCCGGAGGCACAGAGGCCCAGGACTGGTGTCAGATGCTGTACAGAATGTATACCCGTTGGGCAGAGGCTCACGGATATACCTATAAAATTATGGATTATCAGGAAGGTGAAGAAGCAGGCCTGAAATCCGCAGATATTTTGATTGAAGGTGAAAATGCTTACGGCTTCCTGAAGGGGGAAAATGGTGTTCACCGTTTGGTGCGTGTGTCTCCCTTTGATGCCAATGCTCGTCGTCAAACGTCTTTTGCCGCCATCGAAGTGATTCCTGAAATTGAAGATGACAGCGAAGATTTTGAAATCAAGGCAGAAGATTACGAGATGCAGGTATTCCGCTCCTCCGGCGCAGGCGGTCAGCACATTAATAAGACATCTTCTGCCGTTCGCCTGATTCATAAATCCGGCATTGTGGTTTCCTGTCAGACTGAGCGTAGTCAGTTCCAAAATAAGGAAACCTGTTTGCGTATGCTGCGCAGTAAATTGGTGGAAATCCGAGAGAGAGAACACTTGGAAAAGATTTCCGACATTAAGGGCGTGCAGAAGAAAATTGAATGGGGCAGCCAGATTCGCAACTATGTATTTATGCCGTACACTTTGGTAAAGGATACCCGTACCGGATGCGAAACTTCCAATGTCAATGGCGTAATGGATGGCGCCTTGGATCCTTTTATCAACGCCTATTTGAACTGTCTTGCCACCGGAAATTGGGTAACTAAGTAAAATTTCCGTAAAAATACTTGCAATTCTGATTTTGCTGTGGTATACTGACCAAGATTGAAATATACTCGGGTAAAATCGAGATACACATATGACCCGCGACCCAATAGCGGTAAAGCGGAAGGAGGTTACAAAGATGGAAGCATTGAAGATTGTTTTGACTGTTCTGGAAGTTCTGGCCAGTTTGTTCCTGGTTCTGGTTGTCCTGTTCCAGTCCGGTAAGGAATCCGGTTTGTCCGGCGCTATTTCCGGTAATTCCGACTCCTATATGAGCAAGAACGGCACTGCCAATAAGGATAAGAAACTTGCTTCTGCTACTAAGTGGATTGCTCTGGCTTGGATTGTTCTGACTTTGGTTTTGAATTTGATCCCGTAAATGAAAACGGAGGTGCTAGCACCTCCGTTTCTTGTTTGTCATGTTAATGTGGCTGCCGAAAGGGCAGCCTTTTTAATTATCCTTTTTTCCGACTTTTTCTTTTGTTCCGTCAGGCCGGACAATATATGTGTTTTCTAAATGCCCTACAAGACTGGCCTTTACAGAGTCAATATAGATCCGGCGCAGTTTATCTCGTTCCGCAGTTTCTTCTGCAGTTAGGCCCACAGATTTTGCTTTTGCAGCCAGTTCGTTGATGCGTTTGATAACGTCGTTCATATCCATAGGTGTACCTCACAAATAGCGATATATGATAACAGATATACGGCCTTTTTTTGTTTGGCCGTTTATCTTTGCTAACTGAATTTTCCCCAAACCACGGACAGATATCTTGGCGCTCTCAGCAACGGCTTTGTCAGGTTTCTCGCAAGGTAATCCGTCAATTGCTACGCGACCGGCAGCAATATATTCCACTGCGGTGCTTCGGCCTGTTCGGAATCCTGCTGCGATCACATTATCCAGCCGCAAGGACGCCAGCGTGTCCCGGATTTCCTTGGTTTCCGGTGTTGGAATGGTGGCTTCTGCCAGGGGGATTTGTTCTAAACTGAGTTTGGTGCGCCCGGCAGACAGAAAATTCTGTAAAACGTAGGGCGCAATATCAGCCGTCACAAAAAAATCGCAACTGCCTTTACCAACGCAAATATCACCCACGGTCTCCCGACCGATGCCAGCGCCCATCAATGCACCGAGAAAATCTCTGTGGCTAAGGATATCCCCGTTGAAGAAAGAGGCTCGCAGACAAACAACGGGAGAATCTTCTCCGTAGAGTTCCTCCGGTTCCAGATAGTCCGGAAGATAAACAAGCATTTGCCTTTCAGCATCAGGATACCCATCAAATGAGGAAAGACCTTCAGCCTGTCCGAACAGATACTTGGTCATTTCTAATTCTCTGGGGGCAAGGAAATAGGTGTAAGCGGGAATGTTCTTTCGCATACCGGCAAGAATTTTATCCCAAACCTTGGCAAGTAAGATCCGATCCTCTGGGTTTTTTGCAATTTTGTCAATGTTATTCCGATCCATAATGACTCCATTTGCTGTTTCTTCTGGTATTATACCACACAAGTTTGGTATTGCAAGAAAGTTTTCCTTGTTTCCGGGAGAAATCTCGTCTATAATAGGGGAAGAAAGTGGGTGAACATAATGGTAATTGGTATCATCGGAGCCGGTGCATCCGGTATGGCAGCGGCCTTGACGGCTGCGGAAAATTCTGGTGCAGATATCATATTAATGGAGCGGCAGGCGAGGGTAGGCAGAAAACTGCAGGCTACCGGTAACGGCCGGTGCAATCTCAGTAATATTCAGGCAAAGGATATGGGTTATCATGGGGAGAACCCCGATTTTGTGACGCCTGCAATACAAGCGTTTGATCCCGACAATACTTTGGCCTGGTTCCGAAGTATGGGACTATATACCGTAACCGAGTCAAATGGAAAAGTGTACCCCTATTCCGATCAGGCCAATTCTGTTGTGGATATTCTTCGTCTGAATTTAAATCGCCCTAATATCTCTGTAAAATTAGGATTTGATGCAGAAAAAATTCAAAAAACATCTGACGGATTCATTGTTACAGGAAATGGAGAGACCATTCTGTGCGATCGACTGATTGTGGCCTGTGGTGGCCTGGCCGGCAGCAAATTAGGTGGCACCCTGTCCGGCTATAAACTGCTGGCCCAGTTGGGACATAAATCCACCAAACTTCGTCCCAGTTTGGTGCAGATCAAGACTGGATGGAAGGATATCGTCAGTTTAAAAGGCGTTCGTGCCAATTGTCGGATACAAATCCAGCGAGATGGGCAAGTGCATAGGGAAAGCGCTGGAGAGATCCAGTTTACAGAGCAAGGGATCTCCGGACCGGTCGTCTTTGAAATTTCCAGAGATGTTTGTTATGGTCCGGGCGTTTGGGTTGCGAAAATCGATTTTTTGCCGGATTTCCCGGAGGATTTCTTGCGTCAGGAGCTGGAGCGCCGGCGGAGCACCAATCTGCCCATGGAAGAATTGCTTACCGGTATTCTCCACAACCGTTTAGGCCGCGTACTTAGCAAAACTGCCGGTATCAAAGGAAAATCCAGTGCGAATGAATTGAGCAATCAGGAAATGAAAGAACTGTGTGCTGCTGTGAAGAATCTGGAAATCACACTGACAGAGCCGTTGGGAATGGACAGCGCGCAAGTGACTGCCGGCGGTGTGCTGACATCTCAGTTTGATGAAAATACAATGGAAAGCCGGCTTGTTCCGGGGCTCTATGCTTGTGGTGAAGTGCTGGATATTGACGGAGACTGTGGCGGATATAATTTGCAATGGGCCTGGAGTTCAGGCCGTTTGGCAGGTCTTTCTGCCGGAAAGGAAATTGTATGATTCGTATTCGGGAAATTTCTCTGCCGCCGGA
>JAFXBH010000158.1 GCA_017521875.1 Oscillospiraceae bacterium | reverse complement strand
GCTCGTCGGTAACAGCGTTGAATTCATCGCCGGGGGCGGGAACTTCCGCAAGACCGGTGATCTCCACAGGAATGGAAGGACCGGCGTTCTTCACAGTACGACCCTTGTCGTTGGTCATCACACGGACACGGCCGACGGCAGTACCGGCGATGATGATATCGCCCTGATTCAGAGTGCCGTTTTGTATCAGCAGGGTAGCGATGGGGCCTCTGTTCTTGTCAAGTCTTGCCTCGATGACAGTACCCTTGGCACGACGGTCAGGGTTGGCTTTCAGTTCCTGCACTTCCGCAGTCAGCAGTACCATTTCCAGCAGGTTATCCAGACCCATACCGGTCTTAGCGGAGATGGGACAGATAATGGTATCACCACCCCATTCTTCGGGGATCAGTTCATACTCGGTCAGTTGCTGCTTGATCTTATCGGGGTTGGCCTCCGGCTTATCCATCTTGTTGATGGCCACGATGATAGGCACATTGGCGGCCTTGGCGTGGTTGATGGATTCAATGGTCTGGGGCATAATGCCGTCGTCGGCAGCCACCACCAGAATGGCAATGTCCGTACACATAGCGCCACGGGCACGCATAGAGGTAAAGGCGGCGTGGCCGGGGGTGTCCAGGAAGGTGATGGGTTGGCCATTGCACTCGACGGTGTAAGCGCCGATGTGCTGGGTGATACCGCCTGCCTCACCGGCAGTAACGGAGGTGTTCCGGATGGCGTCCAGAGTGGAGGTCTTACCGTGGTCAACGTGACCCATAACCACCACAACGGGGGCACGGCCCTGGAGTTCTTCAGCGGTATCTTCGTGGTCGTCGATGATCCGCTCCTCGATGGTCACGGTGATCTCCCGTTCCACCTTGCAGCCCAGTTCTACGGCTACAAATTCTGCGGTGTCGAAGTCGATGGTCTGATTCAGACCGGCCATGACGCCGTTCTTCATCAGCAGTTTGATCACTTCACCGGCAGTCTTCTTCATACGGCTGGCCAGTTCGCCAACGGTGATCTCGTCGGGGATCTTTACAGTCACAGGGGCTTTCCGGGCCACTTCCATTTGCAGTTTGCGGAGTTTCTCCTGCTCCTCATTCCGGGACTTGTTGCCCTTAGAGAACTTGTTGTCCTTCTTGTTATTCTGCTGCTGACCCTTCTTGCCGAAGCGCTGCTTGCCGCCCTGATAGTTCTGGACACGCTCGCTGACCAGATCGTCGGCGTGGTCGTCAAAACGGTTCACATTCACCTGCACCGCAGAGGTATCCACCACCCGGCGTTCCCGGCGGCGTTCCGGCTCAGCGGGCTTGGCGGGTTTTTCAGCCTTGGCAGGAGCGGCGGGGGCAGCCGCAGGCTTCTTCTCCTCAGGTTTGTGTTCCACAGGCTTCTTCTCTTCTGCCTTGGGTGCTTCCGGCTTGACTTCCTCAACCTTGGGCTGGGGCTTGGGCTGCACGGCAAACACCACCTCCAGAGAGGAAATCTGGTGGGTCTGGGTCATATAGTCGAAAATTACATCCAGTTCTTCGTCGGTGAGCACCTGGGTGTTGGACTTGGGCCGTTCAAAAAACTTGCCCATGACTTCTGCAATATCCTTAGGGGTTACACCAAAGTCGGTGGCAACCTCTTTCAAACGATACTTCACTAAACTCAATACAATGCACCTCCAAAATCAATGTTCCTTCCCGGCCTTACCTTTATAGCCCTTTGCTTTGTTTCGCTGGTGGGCTTTTGCCTCCTGCTGGCGTTGCTGCACCCGCTTTGCGCGGCGGTCCAGACTGGCCAGTTCGGCTTGGTAGCGGTCCGGCTGGTCCAGGGCTTTCAGAAAAGCCAATGCCAGCGCGGGGTCGGTAAATGCGGCCAGGGCCAACGAGGAACGGCCTACGGCCTGTCCCATGAGGTCCTTGGAAAAGGGAACTTTTATACAAATCTGCTCCGTTCCTGACACAAAACTCATTGCTCTGCGCCAGGTGTGGTCGGTGGCATCTTCTGCCACGATCACCAGCCGGGCGTGTTGGGCCCGGGCAGCCGCGCCGACAGGCTCTTCGCCCAATTCGATGCGGCCGGCTTTTCTGGCCAAGGCCAGATAATTCAGCGCCTTACTCACAGGCGGCCTCCATTTCCTGGGCCAGACGGTCACAAACCTCCTGGGGAATGGGGACTTCCAGACTGCGCTCCAGAGATTTGATCTTCTGCGCTTTTTTCAGGCATTCCGGTTGCGGGCAAATATATGCGCCGCGGCCGTTTAACTTGCCACCGAAATCCAGACTGACGGTGCCGTCGGTACCCCGTACGACCCGGATCATTTCTTTTTTCGGTCTGCGTTCGCGGCAGCCCATACATTGCCGCTGGGGAATCTTCTTTTGCATTGGACTACCTCCTTTTATGATGTGGATTATGCCTGAGAAGCAGGCTTAATGTCGATCTTCAAACTGGTGAGACGGGCAGCCAGACGGGCATTCTGACCTTCCTTACCGATGGCCAGACTCAACTGATCGTCAGGTACCACCACACGGCAGGCCTTGGGGTTGGTGGGATCCATCTCCACGCTGATCACATCAGCGGGGCTCAGGGCAGCCTTGACATACTCGCAGGGATCTTCGCTCCAAACCACAATGTCGATCTTCTCGCCGTTCAGTTCGTCTACGATTGCGCCTACACGGCCGCCTCTGGGGCCGACACAAGCACCCACGGGGTCAACATTTTCCATAGCGGCCCGGACAGCGATTTTGCTGCGGGAGCCGGGTTCCCGGGCGATGTTGCGGATTTCTACCTGACCGTCGGCAATTTCCGGGGTCTCCAGTTCAAACAGGCGGCGCACCACATTGGGGTGGGTACGGGATACATGAACCAGCGGTCCCCGCATAGCCTTATGGACTTCCAAAACGTAGACCCGCAACAGGTCGCCGGGCTGGTAGGATTCGCCGGGGATCTGCTCGCTGACTGCCAAAACGGCATCGCTCTGCTCGTTACCCTGACCGATGTGTACAAATACATCACCGGAGGGATCGATACGGAACACAGTACCGGTGAGCAACTCTTGAGATTTCGAGGAGTAATTTTCATAAATAGCACCTCGTTCGGCTTCCCGGATACCCTGAATCACCACCTGCTTGGCGGTCTGAGCGGCAATGCGGCCAAACTTCTGAATATCCACGGGGATGGAGACGGTGTCACCCACCTGCACATCGGGGTTGATGTTTCGGGCGGTGTCGATGTGGATTTCCACAGCATCGTCCTCAATCTCTTCCACCACGGTCTTCACCAGGTGCATGAAAAGACCCTGTTCGCTCAGGTCTACTACTACATTTTCAGCGGGGATATCCCGGTGATCCTCCCGGTCCTTCCGGTAGGCGTTGGTAAGGGCTTGCTTCAGCCGGTCTACCATATAGGAGACGGGAATACCCTTGATTTTTTCCAAATCCCGCAGGCTGGCGAAAATTTCAGTGCCGATATCCACCTGGGGGACTGCTGCTTTTTTACTCTTTCTAGTAGCCATTGTCGTTCAATTCCTCCTGTTAAAACTCTACGCGAAGCCGCACCAGGGCAACTTCGGATTTTTCAAATGTGATCATTTCTTTGCCTGCCTCCACGGTCAGACGGCCGCTTTCATAACCCCGCAAAGTGCCGGGGATCTCCTTCAGGCCGTTGCGCGGACGGTACAGTTTCACCAAAATAGGGCTGTCCATAAACTGGGCAAAGTCCTCAGGGCGCTTCAGCGTCCGTTCGATGCCGGCGGAGCATACCTCAAAATGGTAACTTTCCGCGATGGGGTCTTTTTCGTCCAGCACGGGATCAATGGCCCGGTGGATCTTTTCGCAGTCGTCAATGTCCACGCCGCCGTCTTTGTCGATGTAGACCCGGAGGAAACGCTCTGCGCCTTCCCGGACATATTCCACATCCCAAAGTTTGCAGCCCAACTGCTCCACGATGGGTTTTGCAAATGCGGTAACCTGGTCTGTAACCTTCAAAGTTTTCACTCCTTTTGCTCAAAAAAGAGAGGGGTGAACCCCTCTCTTTCAAACACCAAATCTTACTAACATAGGCATTATAGCACCGTTGGATCGTTTTTGCAAGAGGAATTCCGGGGAAAAACAAATATTTTTTTGTAGTTTTTCCGGTTTTTACCCGATTATGTCCTCAGGGGGCATACCCTGCACATATTTATGATCCCAACTGTCGTCGAAAATGTCCAGCGCCGGTGTGCCCCGGAGCATATCTTCCGCCAGCACTCCCAGGGCGTCGCAGCATTCCAGAGATTCCAGAAAGAATCCCGGCAGGGCAACCTCGCCCAATTTGGCGCCTCAGATGGCGCCGGTAACAGCACCCACTGCGGCGCTGATGCCGGAGTGATTGACGGCAGTGATAATGGCGTTGTCAAAGTCATCCGGACTGGTGAGGCAAGCAAACATAGCCCCTGCCAAACACTGAGCCGCGTCGGTGCAACCCAGTTCCTCCATACCTTCCTGAGGGGAGACCGTGCCAGATTTGGCCAGGGCAACGGCCCGGCGCAACTGGCTGGCCAGTTCTTCTGCCTGGAAGAACAGACTGCGGAACTGCCCGTCCATTACAGCGATGGCCTGCATAAACTGCTCCTGTAAACTCCGCTCCGGCTCTTGCAGGATACCGGCAATGGTATAGGCCAGCACAGCACCGGACAAGAAAGTTTCCGGGTCGCCGTGGGTCAGGGCGATCAGTTCGCCTGCCAAAGGCCCAATATGTTCTGCTTCCAGCCGCTTGGGGTTATAGAACATACCGGCAGCCACGGCAGCGGTAATGGCACCGGGGGCGGTATTGTGATTCCGGGGGGTACGCATGGAACCGTAGGATTCCAGCCGGGTCATATCCAGCATCCGGGCATCCCGGCAGTACCGACGGCGGAAGGCAGGCAGTTTGGAGATCCAGCAGTAACTGTCTTCCGGATCCCGGTGGAACTGCTGACTGCGTGTCCACTCCCGGAGGGCCAGTTTGGCATACCGCAAGTGGTCAGCCTTTCCCCGGGAGACACTGATCAGCAATCCGTTGCAAAGGAAGGCGGCGATTTGGGTGTGGGAGGTGATGGGGGCATACTCCGATTCCTGCAGGTCATAACCCAGCAGGCCGTTAGGACCATAATTTTCCTGAATCTCTTCCCAGGTGTTGCCGTCAATGGTGTATCCCATAGCATCGCCTGCGGCCATACCCAGCAGACAGCCCCGATAGGCAATCAGTTTCTTTTCCATGGCATACACCTCCTTTTTATCTATACATTATTATATACATATTTTGCCATAATTGCAAGCAAAGGCTTTGGGAAGTATGCGGGAAAAAGAAAACTGGAAAATTTTTAAAAATTTTTATAAATGAGAATAATTCCTATTGACAAATAGAAAAAGGTATGATATAGTCTAAACATAAATAAGAAACATTCTTATTTGGAAGGAGAAATGCTATGGATACTACCACCAAGCAATTCCGGAAACGGAATGCGATTCTGGCCTATCTGCGGCAGACAGACGAACATCCTTCCGCCGAGATGGTTTATAACCACCTGAAACCGGAAATACCGGATCTGTCTTTGGGGACGGTGTACCGGAACTTATCCATGTTCAAGAGCAAAGGCGAAATTGCCAGTTTGGGTGCTGTTGGCGGTGTGGAGCGGTTCGACGGAAACATCAAGCCTCATGTGCATTTTATTTGTACCGGTTGCGAAACCGTTACAGACTTGCCAAAGATCGCGGTACCGGAAGAACTGAACGATCAGGTTACCCACCAGACCGGCGGGCAGATCGAAAACTGTCAACTGACATTTGTAGGACTTTGTAAAACATGTAAGGAGGAAACAAAATAATGAAAAAGTACAGATGCGTCGTATGTGATTACATTTACGAAGGCGATGAACTGCCGGAAGATTACGAATGCCCCCTGTGCGGCGTCGGTCCCGACCAGTTTGAAGAAGTAGAAGAGTAAACCCGGGTGGGATCACCCATAAAAAATAATAAAAATATCAATATAAAGAAATAAAAATTTTGGAGGAAATGATTTATGAAAAAGTTTGTATGCTCTGTTTGTGGTTACGTTCACACCGCTGAGGAATTGGCCGCTGATTTCACCTGCCCCGTATGTAAAGTTCCTGCTTCCAAGTTCGTGGAGCAGAAGGGCGAGCAGAAACTGGCTGCTGTTCACGAGTACGGCGTTTACGCCCAGACCGTTAAGAACAACCCCGACATCTCCGCTGAAGACAAGAAGTACATCTTCGATCAGTTGATGGCCAACTTCAACGGCGAGTGCAGCGAAGTGGGTATGTACCTGTGCATGGCTCGCATTGCTCACCGGGAAGGCTACCCCGAAGTAGGTCTGTACTGGGAAAAGGCCGCTTGGGAAGAGGCTGAGCACGCTGCCAAGTTCGCAGAACTGCTGGGCGAAGATCTGGAGCCCAACATGAAGGCTACCACCAAGGACAATCTGGCATGGCGTGTGGACTGCGAGTTCGGCGCAACCCAGGGCAAGTTCGACCTGGCCTCCTGCGCTAAGAAGAACGGTCTGGATGCTATCCACGACACCGTTCACGAAATGGCTCGTGACGAGGCTCGCCACGGCGTAGCATTAAAGGGCTTGCTTGAAAGATATTTCAAGTAAGATGTCTGATTGGGGAACGGCCTGAGCGCCGTTCCCTTTTTGGTTAGTCAAAATTCCAATAATTCTGCGATTTTACTGGCGTATTTATTCCAACAGCAGGTCAATGACACTTGCAAAATGCGTCCCTCTTGTGCTATACTACAGGAAAAGGGAGGGAGCAAAATGAAAAAGACCAATTATATTATTTTGCTTTTGATGCTGTTGACCGTACTACTGTGCGGATGTAATAGAGAATGTGCGCATACCACGAAGGAATTTGTAGGCGCATTTCCGGCGTCCTGCACATCAAAGGGTTACTCCGGCGACACCCGTTGCGCAGATTGCGGCTTGGTGTTGCAGAAGGGTTGTGAGATTCCGCTGACAGATCACAGGCTTTCCGTAGAAGGCGCCATTCCTGCCACCTGTAATGAGAGCGGACGGACAGGCGTAGGTACCTGTGAAGTGTGCGGCGCTGTTATTCATGAGGATCAGATTATCCAGCCCATAGGGCATATTGAAGTGAAAAAGAATGTGATCCCTGCCACCTGTACCAGTTTGGGTTATAGTGGCGACGGTGTTTGCGCTGTGTGCGATACAGTAATCAGTACCGGCAGCGTGACCCCTTATGGCGATCACACCATGGAAGTCGTTGGCTACAAGCCAGCCACCTGTACCGAAGAAGGGGACAGTGGAGACCTGACTTGTATCCACTGCGGTAAGATCACGGAGACCAGTAAAAAATTGCCCATCATCGACCATATTACGGTTCTGCAGAATCAGAGGGAGTCCACCTGTTCCAGCACCGGTTACAGTGGAGATGAGGTCTGTCAGATGTGTGGCAAGGTTATGAAGGCCGGCGTCAGCCTGCCCATCGTGCCCCACAATCCGGTGACCAACAATGCGGTGGCTGCCACTTGTATCGCTCCGGGATACACCGGCGATACTTACTGTAGTTTTTGCAATACTCCCTTGAGTACCGGTACTGCTATTCCCACCACCGGCCATGTGAACACGGAACTGCGGAACCAGATTCCTGCAACATCTGCCGGCGAGGGATACTCCGGAGACCGGTACTGTACCGATTGCGGAACACTGGTGGAACAGGGTCATAAAATAGAGAAACTTCCCAGCACTCCGGAGTATATCTGTTCTCAGGATGTGGAAAATGCCTTGTTTGCCAGTTTCAATGCTGTACGGGAAGAAAATACGGTCGCCGCTTTGCAGTATGATACATCTGCACATTCAGCGGCCAATACCCGGGTGAAAGAATATATCCAAAATCCCGGCAATTTTTCCGGTGGAGAAGGTCAGATTTTCGCTTCGGCATCCTCTGCAGACGGATTGTTCTCTGCATGGATGGCATCCGATGCAGACAAGGAGACCGTTCTGAACGCCGGTTATACCCATGTTTCAATCTGTGTTGTGCTTGTGGAGAATGTATATTACGCGGTGGCCTCGTTCCACAGCGGCGCAGCAGCATAATCAGATGATTCACTGCCGGTGAATCCAAATGAAATTTCTAACAATGAGGTGTTACTATGATTGAAAATTATATGGTTTGCAACTGTAAGCAAGTAAGTTATGGCGACATTCTGGATGCCATTCATGAATTGCCCAATTTGGACGATGTTTTGACCGCGTTCCAGAGTGTGCAGGAAGTTACCCACTGTTCTACCGGCTGTGGCGGCTGCCACGACAAGGTGATGCAGGTCATTTCCGATGTAATGATGGGTCATAGGTAATACCTTTCAAAATCAGAACAATGACAGGTCAGTGGAAAAATATTGCCGCCTGTTTTGTAAAAAAGGCCTTAATGCGCCGGAAAGGATAACCATATGGAACTGAAAGAGGGATTAATTCCTGTGGAAAAGGCAGAGAAGGATTGCACCGTATACTGCAAGATCTGCCACAAAATTCTGACAGTCAAGGCAGGGGAAGTGATTCCCCGTTGCTGCGGAAAAACAATGGAGAAGATGTAAATACGGGATTCCTATCGGATTTTTGTATATAGTTATTCAAAAAAGAAAAGAGGGAGTTTGTTTATGAAAAAATGGATTGTGATGTTGGTTTTGGTGGCGATGTTTGGCGCCTTGCTGGCAGGCTGTAAGCATGAGATCACCGGTGAGGAGGCTTTCCATGTCGTGCTGGGAGACTTGGTAAATGTGGAGGGAACCCCCACCAATCCGCATATTCACACCGGCACCTATGAAGGTAAGCCCTGCTACAATATTTATGTAACGGTGAACAATACTACGCTCAATTATGTGGTTTCCATGACGGGCGAAATTTTGTTCAAGGGTCCCGGTGAGCACAGTCACTAAACAGAAAAATCAACGGCACACGGATTACTCCGTGTGCCGTTTTATGTTACTTTGTCAGACTGTTATTGGTGCAGTAGACGGTGTACTCGCCGGTGCCGGTGTTCCAGTCCCGCAATTTGTAGAAGGAAGTCCACTGGGTGGTGGTACCCTGATAAGTGATATTGGTCAGACCGGAGCAGCCTTGGAAGGCTTTGGTGCCGATTTTGGTAACCGACTTGGGAATGTAGACGGTGGTAATGAAACTGCGGTTGGCAAAGGCATTGTCGCCAATGGCGGATACCTTATAGCCGGCAATATTGTCCGGGATGATCAGTTGGTGATCTGTATAATCGCCAATGCCGGTGATGGTGCAACTTACACCGTCGGAATTGATGTCGTAAGTAAAGGGAACGGAGCCGATAGGGGGAATCCGGAGGGATTCCTGCACAGTGGCATCGCAGGTCTTGCAATAGATCTTGTCGGTACGGCCGGGGGTAGACTCAGTGGCGGCGTAACCGGAGATGGAGGAAGTGTTGTGGTCGGCCTTGGCCAGGTGGGCGATCAGCAATTCCTGACTACACTGGGAACATTCCTGAACTTGTTCACCGGTGGACTGACAGGTGGCTCTTTTCCGGATCAGCCAAGTGCCGGGGGAGTGATTGGTTTTGGGAATCACTTCGGTTTCTACCTTCTGATTACACAGGGAGCATTCCTTGTATCGGCTGCCTTCGGTGGTGCAGTTGGAGGGTGTTTCCACGATCCAGTTGCCCAGCACATGATCGCAGTTGCTGACAGTCTCTTCCGGCTCAGTCTCCTCCGGTTCAGTGGGCTTGGGCTCGGTAGGTTTGGGCAGCGTCGCTTCCGGTTGGGTGGGCTTGGTGGTGGGTGTGGTGTCCAAAACAGGTTCTGTCGTAGGATCGGTCTGATGAGTCGTAGGCTTCTTCTTACATCCTGCCAGACTAAGGAAAATACCCAGCAGCAGGACTACCAGTGTCAGCAGTCGCAGTGTATATTGCCGTTTGGTTGTTTTCATATAATCGCTCCTTATTTCCGTTGCCAAACAAGGGAAAACTTTATCTTCTGCACTCAGTATAGCAAAAGCCCATACAGATTGCAAGAAAAAAGGGGAAAAGTGTCAAATACCCAGGAAAGTGCCCTCACCTGCCATTTGATTTTTGTGCCGGTAGAAGATATTCATATATTTTAAGGCGTTGAACCGGCTGTCGCCCTTGACCTGAAACAGGCCGTCGGCGTGGTAGATGTTCAGTTTGTTCTTGCCAAGGACGGTGATCACACTGCAGTCGGAGAAGAACAGTGTTCTCTGACCCATCTGGAGTCGATTGCCATAGAGGGCAAGTCTGACGCTTTTTTCCAGCACCACCTTGCGTTTGTAAGGCTCCACCAGACTGAGCATCACGGTGTCCTGATACAAAGGATTTTCTATGTGGGCATGGGTGTCCAGGCGGTTAACATAATCTTCTTGATACCGGTACCACTGGGCCATATAGGGGAAGGGGAAGTCGCATCCAATGCCCTGCAGGCGCTGATTGGGCAGGTAACGAATCTGCCGGGAACAGGATTTGCAGGTGATGATGTCTCCCTCGCTGTGAAATTCCGCAAGGCCGCACCAGGGGCATACATACATCGCTCGTTCTAAGTACTCTGCCAAACGCTTGTGATGGAATTCCTGCCCGTTTTGGGTCTCGTCCACGAAGAGTTCTTTTTGCAGCAGATCGTACAGTTCTTCCTTGGAAAGGTCAGCAAATTCCTCCGGCTCGATGATCCGGCTCACATAGGCTTTCATCTTGCCTTTGCGGCACACATCACTCCAGCGGGGGTGGATGCCGTAACCGCCTTCGATCCTAAAAATGACCACAGGCAGACCCAACTTTTTCACCAGACCCGTAATGGCGGGATTGCTGTGACAGGGCAGGCCGCTGAAGGTACGGTTGCCCTCGGGAGCCAAGGCGATACTGCCGCCCTCCCGGGCCACCTTGATGCAGGTTTTCACCGCCTGGATATCGGTGGTCTGTTTCTTGATGGGAATGGGAGCCACCGCCCACCGGAGCAATTTGGACAAGAAACCTAAGTTGAACAGGTCTTCCGATGCCACAAAATACTGAGGCCGGGGGAACGCGGCAATGCTGACAAAAAACTGGTCGAATGCGGTCTGGTGGTTCATCAGCACCACGCATTGCCTCTTTTTCAGTTCTTTGGCAGGCTGAATATCAATATGATACTTCAGTTTTGTCCAGGGGTACAGCACCAGATAGGCTAAACAGGTGATGACCTTATGGCGAAAAAGCACCCATTTTTTTGTTTTCGTTTTGGTCTGCATAGGGGTTTACCTCATCAATAAAATCGTATGGATAGTTTATCATTTTCTAAGGGGGATGTCAAGAAAAGCAAGGTCGAAGGCTGGGGGAACGGTCTGGAATTCTTGCGGATTGCAAAATGAATCTATATTTGTTATAATAGAAAATCATTTGTGTAAAAATGGGGGTATTTGTATGAATATCATCATTGCCGGCGCTGGCAAGGTGGGCAAAGTCCTGCTGCGGCAACTGACTGCCGAGGGCCACGCCCTGACAGTCATTGACGAAAACAGCCGGGTGTTGGAAGACCTGGTGGTGCGATACGATGCCATTGGCGTGCAGGGTAACTGCGCCTCCAAGGCTATTTTATTGCAGGCAGGGGTAGAGGATGCAGACCTGCTGATCACCACCACCAATGCAGATGAGATCAACCTGTTGTGCTGCCTGACGGCTCACGGTATCAACCCCCAAATCCATACCATTGCCCGTATCCGTGACCCTGAGTATACCGAACAGATTATGACCATGCGGGATACATTCCCCCTGTCGATGACGGTCAACCCGGAGAAACTGGCTGCGATGGAAATTGAGCGGCTGCTGAAATTCCCCGGATTCCTGCGGCGGGAATTTTTCGCCAAGGGTCGTTCCCAAATCGTAGAACTGCGAATTGACGGCAAGAGCAAACTGAAAGATGTGGCCCTGATGGATATGAGCAGTGTGGTCAAATGCCGGGTAT
>JAFXBH010000157.1 GCA_017521875.1 Oscillospiraceae bacterium | reverse complement strand
CCGCACCAGAGAGGGTGTGGCCTTCCTGTGTAAAGTAGTACATCTTTCCGTCCAGTTTATGCCAGCCGGAAAGGGTGTTGCCCTCTTCGGAGAAGTAATACCGGTGATCTTGCAAAATCTGCCAGCCGGTCACCATACTGCCGGAATCGGAAAAATAGTAGTTCTTTCCGTCAATCTGCTGAGAGCCGGTGACCACCTTGCCATCTTCGGCAAGGTAGAAAGTACCGTCGGACAACTTGAGCCAGCCTGTGGCACGGACGCCATTCTCATCAAAATAATAAGAATTGCCGTCAATATCCCGCCAGCCGGTAGTCATATTCCCCGTTTCGGGGTCAAAATAGTAGAGTTTTTCCTCTATGTACTGCCAGCCGCTCATCGGACGGCCAAAATAGTCCAGATACCGCACCATTTCTTTGTCGGTATTCCAACCGCTTCTGTCCAGCACATCTATGGAAAGGCCGAATCGCAGCAGACAGTATACGCCCAACAGGAACAAGACCGCTGCGGATATCAGCACAATGATGATCTTCGTTTGTTTTTTCACAGAAAACGCCTCCGCTTTCTTGCAATTTCCGAGGTATTATAACACAATTCTCTGTTTTTCGCAAGGGCGTATTATTTTCACAACCCACAGCAGCAAAGTTTCATCTAAGATCCTTCGATTAAAGTATATGTGGATAAAGTCTATTTTTCACATCTGCAACACCCTTGCAGTATAAGGCCATGGGGATGGAAAACCCTCCGGAAAACCATATTCCCGGAGGATTTTTTTATTCTAATTCTTCTGCCTGATTCCGATACGGACTATCCAGCGGACTTTCCGTATCCGCTTCCTTTTGGTAACGGCCAACCACATTGGCTGCCAATTCCACAGGCAGCAATGTTCCTGCGCCGGCAACACAGCCGCCGGGGCAAGCCATACCCTCCAACAGGTAGCCATTATACTTACCGGCTTTCGCCAAAGTCATCAGTTTCCGACATTCCCGAAGTCCCTCTGCCCGGGTGGTCAAAACCTGTGCATCAGGGTTGGTTTTATGAATCACATCGGCCACCGCACCGGCAACGCCGCCGGATACTGCAAATCCCCGTCCTGCAGCCGACCCCTCATTGGGGTCACACATAGGTTCAATGGTCTCAAAATCGATTTCTTTCGCCTGGAACATACCCTGCAATTCCTCAAATGTCAGCACAAAGTCCACATCTGAGCGAATGTCCTCTCGGATCGCCTCCAATTTCTTAGCGGCGCAAGGGCCTACAAACACCACTTTACAATTCGGATGCTGTTTTTTCATAAGCCGGGCTGTTAAAACCATAGGGGTCAAGGTCATAGAGATCTTGTCCGTTTCGCTGGGGAACAGTTTATAGATCATAGAATGCCAGGCAGGGCAGCAGGAAGTGGCCATATAATTTTGCTGGGCAGGCACTTTTTCCATAAAGTCCTCAGCCTCAGCAACGGTACACATATCTGCACCTACCGCTACTTCTACAGTACGTTCAAAGCCCAATTTGTTCATTGCGGCAATAAATTTTCCGGGGGTAGAGTGTTTGCCAAACTGGCCGATAAATGCCGGTGCAACAATGGCAATCACCTTGTCCCCCTTGATAATCGACTGGATTACCTGAAAAATCTGGCCTTTATCCACAATCGCACCAAAGGGACAACTTACCAAGCACTGGCCACAGGCCACGCATTTGTCCTGGTCAATTTTGGCTCTGCCTTGCTCATCTGAAACAATGGCATCCATACCGCAAGCCCCCTGACAGGGACGCTCCAAATGCACGATGGCATTATAGGGGCAGGCCTTGGCGCATTTGCCGCAACGGATACACTTCTCCAGATCAATATAGGAACGATTGTTGCGGAACGAAATTGCATCCTTGGGACAAACCTTCTGACAGGAAGCTGCCAGGCAATTCTGGCAGTAGTTACTTACCTTGTATTGGTTGGTAGGACAGGCATGACAAGCATAGGGAATAATATTGATCAGCGGCGGCGTATAATACTGCTCTGCTACGGCCGCTTCGTCCATACCTTCTGTCATTAAATGGCGGGTCTGAATAGGGCGAATGTTTAAGCCCATAGCCAATCGGACACGCTCGCTGGCAATCGCCCGTTCCAGAAATACAGATTCCCGATGTAACGGCTGGTCTCCCGGCACAATAATATAAGGCAGTTCGTCAACGCCCTCATAGCCTCGTCCGGAGTAGGCCATACGGGCCACTTCTGTAAATACTTTCTTACGAATTTCGGTAATCAGGGAAGGGATTCCTCTCATTGTGTTACCTCCTAAAGGATTTGCGTAAAACGGGAACAATCAGCAGTGCAATGACTCCGCCAATCAGTGCAGTGACCAACTGAGGCCAAGAGAACATCGCCGTAAGTGTTGCTATCTGCTTTTCAGCCAGCGGCAACACACGGCATAAAAGTTGGGCAACCAGGAAATAGAGCGCAAGGAATTTGCAAAGTGCCGCGCAAATCCAACCGATCCACTGTCTCCACCCAGCGAATTTCTCGTGAAAGCACAAGAAATACAAAACAAGAACATATACCGCATTTCCTACTGCAATCGCCGGAATAACGGGAACGATTTGTGGCCCGATTCCCAGGGCATAGGCCAAAAACGGTGAAATTACCGCCACCGTTACACCGGACCAAAGTCCGGAATACAACACGGCCACACCCAGCACTGCATTTACGCAAGATCCGGTGAGAAACTGACCGCCGGCCTTGGTCACGCTTTGCAATAGCACCAGCAGCGCCGTCAAAACCGCCGTTTGTGTAATCCATAAAGTTTTCTTCATCATAAAATCCTTTTTCTTTGCATTTACCTCATAATTGTAGTCGTTCCCCCTCCTACTGTCAACCCAACAATGATGGAAATATATGGTTTTTACCTTTCTGTCCGCTTTTGCCACAATATCAAAATACACAATAAGAGCATATAGGAAAGAAAAGAGGAATGGTCCCGGCACCATTCCTCTTTAATGCTATTTTGTGATGTTGGTGGGGATAGACTCGACTTTGACAATAGAGGTGTATTTTTGGATGCCCTTATTGTATTCCAACTCAACTTTCCAATATGTTCCTTCTGTGTCGCCCCAATCTTCGTGGACGGAATAATAT
>JAFXBH010000156.1 GCA_017521875.1 Oscillospiraceae bacterium | reverse complement strand
GCAATGATGAACACGTCATCATTCAAAAACAAGGTTTTATAGTTGTCAAAACCTACCCAGTTAGGGGTCTGCAACATATTAAAATCTGTAAAACTCAAGGCAATTGCGGCCACAACCGGCAATACCGTGAAGATAAAAAACGCAATCAGAAACGGCGCTATCATAAGATAACTTGTGCGTTCAATCCGCATCTGCTTGAAAGACGCGGCCAACCTATACGGTTTCTTCATACGACTCATCCCTTTCTTCTTTGTTCAGACAATCTAATTGTTCATGTAGAATTCGTTCCTCTTACGGGTGATTTCTTCATTGATCTTAATTGTCCACTCTGTTAATATCTCACGTGCGTTCTCACCGTTGTCGATTACACCACGGACGGAGTTGTTAATGCCTCTGGTTACATAGTAGTTACCGGGAACAATGGGGATAAATTCCAGAATCTCAAACTGATCTTCCAGAATAGCCAGTTCCTTGGCTGTCCAACCTTGAGAACGAAGAGTGGTGAGATTCGCGGTATTGTATCTTGCGGAGATACCCAGCGCAGCTTCCAGGTCATTGGCGTATCTGGACTGTGCCTCTGCATCAGACCACCACTTGATGAATTCCCATGCATCATCGTAGTTCTTTGCTTCACTGAGCATAATCGCACCGGTACCGGTATTGTCCATCTGAGTGCGGTCAATGGTGCCATCCTCTTTCAGCGTACCGGGTGTGGGGTAAATATCCCACAGACCACTGATTTCAGGAGCAGTATACTTCAGTGTTGTGTAAATGGTGTATGTAGCAATACCAATAGGCATTTCGCCTGTTCTGAAACGGTTTGTAAAGTCATAAGACTGGGGGAAACCGTACTTGGTGAAGAACTCTGTATGCTGGATCAGCGCATCAACGGCCACATCGTCATCCAGACAAACAGCAGTCATGTCTTCATTAAAATAGGAGCCGCCGTTTTGATACAGCAGGTTTGCAAAACTTGCTGCAGAACCCAGGGACATATTGTAACGCTGCAGCACCTGGGCTACATCGTACATATCATCCCATGTCTGGGGAACCTCCAGACCCATGCTGTCAAAGATATCTGTTCTAATGAACATAACGGTACAACCATGGGTATTGGGCATACCATAGTACTTACCTTCCAGCATAAAGGGGATTTCACAGCCGTCCACATACTGATCCAGAATTTCCCAATAACCATCAAACTGGGACAAATCCACTGCCGCACCGCGAAGTGCCAGGTTCACAACGGTATCGGATACCACATTCAGCATAACATCCGGACCGGTATCAGCCGCCAGCGCATTTACGATGGACGCCTGCGACAGTTCCAGGTTAACCTTGATACCAGTTCTGGGGGTAAATTCATCGGTAATCATATTCTTTAGGATCTCATACTGGTCAATACCAGCATTGATCCATACTCGGATTGTTCTCTCGGACTCTTCATTTTCCTCATCTTCCCGGAAAGAAGCCAAGAAACTTCTGACCTGGTATACGATCCACTGCCATGCGTTCATCTTGGTCTTGGGCATCTTCATATTGGAGGAATGCAGGGTGATATAGTCCAAATCCAAAGCCTGCTCCTGATAGGCAGACAACTTTGCACTCAAGCCGTTAATATCGTTCTTAAAGTTGGTCAATCTGTCTTTGTAGGTTAGGTCAGCAATATTTTCACTGTAACTCTGCAGGTTGTAGGCCACGTCTTCAATAAAGGCATTTTCTGCGCCTTTCTTGCCTACTATTTCTTCCAACCGCTTGGATTCCTGGAACAACAGGTCTGCATTTGCTTTAAAATCACTGGCTAAGTTGGGAAGCCGAATATCCAAATCGTAGTCTCTGTAGGGGTCATAGTCGATACTGGTGATCATAATGATAGACAGGTACAGTTCGTTCAGGTTGCTCACAACTGCCTGCAATACGCCCATAGTATCTGTCAGGTCACCAACCACGTTCTCCATCATGATTTCGTGTTCGCCCTGGGTCAGGTAGATGCTGTGTGCACCGGCATCGCCGCCCAGCACCATATTCTCCCACTGGGAAGTATAGTTGAAGCGAACTGCATTCCATTCTGCAAAGGGAACAACACCATCAACATAAATTCTTCTGGAACTGAATAAGCCGTCCAAATAACCTTGTCTATATTTTAATCCAAGGTTATAGAAACCATCTTCCGGCACATTGACTTTCCACTTGATCCACTGGCCGGGCTGCTTCCACTGACTGCCACCACCATAGTTAATCCGCACATGGTCATAAGAGAACGGAGCAGAAGACTGTGTCAGAGGGCTGCTCTTATCGGCAGCAGGCCACAGGGTGGAGTGGGACTGCTGCAAATAATCTTCTGCTTGGAAAATTTCAAAAACATCCTCTGTTTCCTTATAGCCCTTCTGCTGATTCAGAGAGATATAGTCTTGGTAGGACATCAGGTATGCTTCCTGCTTCAGGGTAACGCCCTGCAGCAGCAAGGGAGTACCATCAAAGGTAAAGGATAGTTCGTGCTTGCCTGCTTCCAGGTAGAACCGCAGTGTGCCGTAAACACCGGTCTGGTCAACCAGCAGTTGTTTTCTCCACTCGGGAACCTGATAAGCCTGGGGACGGAGATCATCGCCCTTTTCATCCGTTCTGATGGGCTCATTCTTAAACACGCGGCTCAGCACACAACTGTTTGCCTCAGTAAAAGGCAGTTCACCATCAATGGCCAGCGCAAACAGGTACTGGCTGCTGCTCTCTGCCAAAGGGAAGTAATCCAGTTCGATGCAGTACAGGCCGGTTTCGGGAATCTCAACAGTAAAAACCACCTGTTCTCCGACAGCCCGGATGTTCACACCCTTTGCAGAACCTTCCAGATTTTCATATAAAGCCGTACCGGATAACTCGGTTCTTGTCTCTGGCTCAATCACCTTAAAATCGGTGACATCCAGCGCAATCTCGCCCTCAGGCTTGGCTGCGTCCAAATGCTTCTGCATATAGTGGTAGTAAGTATTTGCACTTTTGTGGGCATTGGGATCGTAAGTCCAGTCTCCGTCAGAATTCTGGCCGTCCGCTGCGCCCACAGTCATCATGCCCATAGCGGAGCACATGAGACTGGCTACCAGCAAAACAACTATCCATCTTCTCATCTTCGGCATCATTTCGTTTCTTCACTCCTATTAAAATTTCTGCATGGAAAAGAAAGCACGACACGTGTTCTGACTGCAGCATCTTCGGACACCTGATCGGGTCCTACATTACTGACGCTCACACCGTATTTCTTTCCATATATCAGTTTGATTCGTTCATTGACATTTCGCAGGCCTACCTTATTTTCTTCAAAGCCTGCACCTGTTTTTAACTTATCGTTTAACTTTTTTAAATCTCCCCGACTGATCACCTGACCGTCATTTTCTACGGAGATGTACAAACAATCCTTTTCGTGATATGCGGATATGATGATGTCACCCTGATATTTCCGGGGACGCAAGCCGTGCTGAATGGCGTTCTCAACAATGGGCTGCAGGCACATCTTAATCATATTGCAATCATACAGGGTTTCATCAATGTTCCATCGGAACTGAATTGCATCACCGAAACGCATTCGAACGATTTCAATATACAACTTCAGGAAATCCAGTTCTTCCCTCAGTGTCACAATCACATCGTCATTTTCCAAGCCGGACCGGTACAACCGGGCCACCTTCGTCAGCATTTTGCTGGTTTTATTATTCAACCCCATTTCCTCAACAGCGCTCCATTTGATGGTCTCCAGCGTGTTATATAAGAAGTGAGGATCGATTTGGAACTGCAAGGCCCGGAACTGAGAATGCCGCAACGCTCGAATGCGGACTTCCAATTCCTCGGAGACTTCGTCTCCTACGCCCTCTTCAGCCAGTATATTGCTGGTAATGTAGAGCATTTCATTGGACTGCTTAGTGGCTTCCCTTTCGTCCCAATGCAGGCCGGGATTCTCGATCACATTAACGATCTTCTTAATGGGGCGATATGTCACCAGTGTGATCAGATATGCCACGATCAGACTGGACAAGATACCAACCGCTAAAGAAGAGATCAAAAAACCCCGAACCACCGACTGTTCCCGCTGATAGTCCAGCATTTGGGTGGTATAGGCGTATTGCCAACTCTTATAGGCAGAGGGGGTCACAGAGACCACCCGTCTTCCGTGATCGGCAAACAATTGGGTTTGCCCGGACATTGCCGTTGTAATATCGCTCTGGTATTCTACCCGGACTGCTTCGTCCCAGGTTTCAAACTGCTTGTCGCTGCAGTAAGCAATCTGTCCGTTGGCATCCAGCACGAAGAAGAGGCCTTGTTGGGAGATTTCCTGGCTTTCCAGCGAACTACGCAGTTCCTGTAACTCAATCTCCAGCACCAGCAAACCTGCCCGCTGTCCTACACCGGACCAGATCGGTTGACAGATAAACATACTGTTTCCGTGGTTCAGAAGTACGTAAGAGTAAAACATTGGCTCTTGCTTATGTATATCATACCACTTACCCTTGTCCATACTTTGGGAAATATGGGCTACGCCGTGCCTACCAATGAGCATCTCGTTGAGGTCGGAATAAATACAGAACGAAATCACGGACTCATCATAAATTGTCTTTGCTTCCACAGACTGTTTGGCACGGGCTACATTGCTGTAGTATGTATTATCAAATTCCTGCGCCCGTACCACCGTCATTACTTCTTCCAGTTGGGACAACTTATTCAAAGTATCCAGGAAGTTTTCCATGACGCTATCGGTCACCGCTGCATTCTTTTGCAGCAGTTCCTCATTCATATCCATAATCCGGTCTTTGACCACAGTATCGAATTTGTTGTAGTTAATGGCGATCACCAGCAGCAGTGGAAGGGTTACCAGCAAAAATACAATGACTGCATTTTTCAGTAACAGTTTGTTGAACTTATACCCCTTGATGGACGGCCATACAGATCTGCGGACTTCCATCACAGCAGCACCTTCTGACAATACTCTCTGGGAGAGTAACCGGTATATTTTTTGAACATAATGGAGAAGTAGGACGGGGTACTGTAACCCACCAATCCCGCAATCTCTCCTATTTTGTGATGACCTTCTTTTAAAAGCCGGGCGGATTTCTCAATACGAATCCGCAACATATAGTCCGACAGGGTCTCCCCCATCTCCTGCTTAAACAGGCGACTCAGATAGCCGGGATGTAAACGGTATTTTTGACCCAGCACATCGTGGCCCACATCTTCTGCAATATTCTCCTGCAAATCCTGGGCAACCCGCTCAATCACACCGTGCCGGCTTTTATAGCCTCCGGTCTTCAACGCATCGCATAGAATACCGAAATCTTCTATTATGCAGGCGGTCAGTTTTGCAGGACTGTCAGTACTATATAGATGGTCCGCCGTAAATCTTCCGTCGGTAATGGCAGCAACATCCGTCTTCCGTTTCTGGTAACAAAGGGCGGTAGCGGAATAAAGACCTGCCAGAGCAGTTCTCAATTCTTCCACAGAGAAACCCTGTCGGTCGGAGACAATTCGGTTCAGCACCCGGTTCAAAGTCTCCCGGCTGTGCAAATCCAACTCCATAATCAGCAACTTGTACTCCGGTATTGTGGACAACTCTGCATTCAACAGAGGGTCTGTTTCTGCTACAGTCTCTTCAACAGAGGCATCCTGCTTTTCCTGCTGCAATTGCTCTGCGATGTTCGTGAACACTTCCATCAGTTCATCCACATCCACAGGCTTCACCAAATAATGCACAACCTGATAACGGATTGCTTCCTGGGCGTAACTGAATTCGCTGTAGCCGCTGAGAATCACAACTTTGATCTGCGGATGAATAGTATGTAACTGACGAATCATATCCAGTCCGCTCATTCGGCTCATGAGAACATCGGTCATCACCGCATCGCAGGGATTGTCTTTCAGGTACGCCAATGCATCGCTACCGTCACTAAAGGTAGCAACTACCTCAAATCCCATTTGATTCCAGGGAATGAAACATTCCAAACTATGTCTGATATTGTCTTCGTCTTCCACGATTACCAGTTTGAACACGGTTTCACCTCATCTGTAATTCTCGGGATTTTTCAGCGGGTTTTTCACCGCCAAATTATCACTGTATATACCTACCCATACTACTATCCAGTATACCTGATAATTATACACTACCCGGTCTCAGAATACAAGGTTGCAATCCGTACTTTTTTTCATTTTTTTAACTTTTAGGTGCAAAATTTTGACAGTGATTTTCGTCATATTGCACAGTTTTTCTGTTTATATCAGACAATTATCGCCTATCTCCGTCGCCCGGTTTTGGGGATGGTATGAGGGAGAAATCATAGTAGCAAAATAAAAATGGAGAATTTTACTGTGTCTGCTCTACATAGCGCTTCGACTGTGTGGTAAACAGGCGATAATATTCCCCCTGCTGATCCATTAACTCTTGGTGGTTACCCATCTCCCGCAGACAGCCATTATCAATCACAAGGATCTTGTCTGCCAGCGTAGCACTGGAAAGTCTGTGTGATACAAATACGGTGGTTTTATTGTGTCTGAGTTTATCGAATTGGCTGAATATCTCCTGTTCTGCAATAGCATCCAAAGAAGCCGTAGGCTCGTCCAGAATCAGGATATCGGAATCTGCGTAAAATGCCCGGGCAATGGCCAGTTTCTGCCATTGGCCCACAGACAGTTCCGTGCCGTTTTGCTCAAAGATTCGCATCAGCGGTGTATCATATCCACCGGGCAATTTCTCTACGAAATCCCTGACTGCGCTTTGACTGGAGGCATATTCAATTGCCTCCTGTGTAGATTCCTTCCGGAGGTTGCCCAGGGCGATATTCTCCCGTACATTCAAAGCATATCTGCCAAAGTCCTGGAAAATAATGCCGAAGGTCCGGTACAGGCTTTCCACATCGTACTCCCGCAAATCTTTTCCATCCAGAAGAATCCGTCCGGCAGTGGGATCGTACAGACGGGTCAGCAGTTTGATCAATGTGGTCTTTCCGGCGCCGTTCAGTCCCACTAAGGCCAGCGTCTCCCCTTCCGAAATGGTAAAACTGATATTCTTCAGTACATCCTTTTGCGCGCCGGGGTATCGGAAACTTACATTCTCAAAAGTAACAGTATGTCCAATGCCCCGTTGGACAGGCTGGGGATTGGGCAGCGCAGGAACGATGGTCTGTTTTTCGTTCAGGAATGCAATCAGATTGTCTATGAACAGAGTACCTTCATAAATAGAGCCGGTGGAGGCAATCAAGGTGCTGACGCAGGTGGCAACCGAGGTGATGGCACCGGTGTATAAGGTATAATCACCGATTTGAATTTCTCCGGTAAATACCTGCTTGGCAATCATAATATAAAAAATCAAATTGGTTACACCGGTGATTACTGCAAAGAGAATATGCCAGGCGCTTTCGTTGACGATCAGTTTCCGCATGCCCTTATAGTAAGCCTTAAATGCAGAGAAAAACCGGGCGATAAAATCGTCTGCCAGTCCATAGAGCCGGATCTCTTTCACCAAATCCTTATCCACCAAAACGCCGGAGAAATAATTCATCTGTCTGCGTTCCTTGGAACTGAAGCGCATATAGTGGAAATTTTTTCTGCGATATGTAAAGTTTACAATGGCAGACGGCACAGAAACCGCCATCACCACAAGCGTGATCCAGGAAAGGCCGGGTACAGACAGCAGAACGACTAGGAAACTGATCAGTTCGATGACGGAACTGACCACACCCAACGTCTCAGATAGAATATGCAGGGGTCTGTGGCCGGCTTCCCGGTTGGCGTTTTCCATCTTCTCGTAGAACACCGGATTGTCAAAAGAAGCAAGGTCCACTTCTTTGGATTTTTCCATTATCTGCCGCTTTACTTCCACCACCACTTTTTCGCCGGCGATCCGATTCAGGGCACCGCTTACGCTATTGACTATCAAAATCAGCAAGCGGTACGCAAAGAAGGCAATCAGCAGATACAGAATTCCTGAAGACCAGAACGCACTCTCCGGCAGACCACCGTTGGCAACGGCCGTTTGCAGGCCATTGAGGATACGCTGGGAGATCAGCGATCCGATCACCGGGGTCACACCCCGGAACAGCGCCACAAAAGCCAGCAGAATGGGAATCCAGTGACCGGTATTCCACACCAGTTTTAAAATATAGAAAAACCGCTTAAAGAAGCCTCCAAACAGTTCCGACAGGTACCGGGGGACATCCTTCAGGGATTCAGGGGGCTTCGGTCTCTGGTAATTGGGCTGCATTCTTCCTCTCATTGGCATCATAGTTTTTTCCTCCAAGATAACTCCAAAAAGGGCATTGCCTGGTGGCAATACCCTTTTGTGATTTATTCGTCTTCAGTTTCCTCTTTGCCCGCTTTCAGGAACGGGTCAAACATTTTAGCAAACAGTTTGCCGTTAATAAAGGCAACCACGCCTGGCATCAGCAGAACCCACAACGGTGCTGTGCGGACCAGTAGCATAGAGCCCCAGGGCATATATGCCAATAGTACAGGCAGCATATTCAGCACAAAGATGATCACCGTATACAAAAATTTACGCATAGAAAGGATAGCGGCATTGATCATCGTCTGCTTAATGGTATTGTAGAACTGGGCCTGCAGCGGATAGGCGTAAAATACAACGCACAGCAGCCATATGAACATCACAAAGAAACACACACTGCTAAGCATACCCATGGTATCCTCGGCGGCAGACATAATGAGATAATCCGCAGCCAAAATCGCGCCAATCACCAAGAAAATCAGGTTCATGATCGTGCTCTGCTTGAAATTACTCTTAAATGCGCTGAAAAATTCTTTTGTAATCTTCAGTTCTTCCTTACGGGCCATTTTCAGCGTAACATAGTACATAGCCGTGGTCGACGGCCCAATGGTAATAACAGGCAAGCAACAGACAAACCACAATAAACTCAGCAGTACCAAATCCACAATGCGGGACATTGCCTGCATAAAGGGGCTGTCTATATCAAACAGTTTATTCATAATTCTCTCCTGTGTTCCAAATTTCTGCCTTTATTTTACAGTATTTATCGGCATAAATCAATAAAATTTTCGTAAACAAAATCGCAGAGCCTTCGACAAGATTCCCTTGAATCCTGCCGGGCTCTGCGATAACCTAACTATGGCGGACATTCTCCCCGAATGCGACAACCGCCACCCGCCGCTGTAGCACTCCCATACAGCGGCGGTTTTTCTATATTACACCACCGGAATCAACAGAATCCGATCTTCTGCCGGTTCTTCCGTTAACCGATTGGCCTCCATAATCTTCTCTACTGTAGAACCGGTTTCTTTGGCTATATCCCACATTCTCCGATTTCCTTTGCGGCACAGGATCAAACTGGGACGGTCAGGGTCAGGCTTTTCCGCTTCTCCCATCTCCAGCCCCGTCAACATTTCCATAGCATTTCCGGAGGAGACTGTGGCATTCACCGCCACATCTCCGCGCAAATTGATTACGCCGGCGCCCGCAACAGCCTGAGGCTTTCCCTGGGGCATAACGCTGATAGACACCGGGTTTTCCCGGGCAGTATTAAAATTCCACTCCCCTTCCCAGCGGGACTGCATTGCAGACAGTTCCCCCTCCGGGGTATAGTAGAGTACCTGGAATTGTCCCGGCAGGTTTTGCTGCAAGCCTTCTTCCGTCCGGTAGGTTTGGCCGAAATCCGGATAGAATGACACATCTACCACTTGCTGGACATCTGTCTGCTGAGACTGTTCTGCGTGGATCACCCGGGTCGTCTGATCCAAAACCGTAGGCAAGGATAGGGGCTCCCGGGTCAATGTCAACTGGCGCACAGGACTGTAGGCATCCTCTGCCAACGTCAGCAGGGAACGGGCCTGCAACAGATACTGGGCCAGTACCCCCGCCTTCAATTGCAGGTTGCCCTCCTGGTCTGTCTGCAGATCCAGGCTGGTAACACAGGGATATACAGATACTTCCGTATCCTGATCGTATTCTCCTTCCAAATCTCCGTACTGAGAGAAAGGCAGGTCATAGTCCCAACAGTATGGTCTGCCGTCCTCCCCCTCATAGAGAATATGCAAAACGCCGTTCCCCCGGAATACCACCTTACCCGCCATCACTTTCTGTTCCAGGATTTCCGGCTGCAGGCAGTAATGAAGTATCTTCTTTAATTTTGGTCCATTCCGGGCAGGCAGTTGTTCCTCCAGAACAAAGGCCTTCTCCCCAGTTTCTTTGGGCAGCATCACCGGGTAGGAAGCCGTCAGGAGCCTTATATCATCCGGCAGTTCTCCGGGAAAGGTCGTATACGCCTGGCCATTGACCCACGCTTCGCCGTTGGCGCTGATTGTAGCACGGACCATCATTTTTCTATTGGAAATACTTCTGGCGTCTATATTCCGCAGCAGACAAGATGCCTGTATTTTGCCTTCCTGCTGCATATCCGGCAATTCCCATTTCATGGAAAATGGCAGCCAGGTTTCGATGCTGCAGACACCCTCCCCTTCTTCCGGGGTATACAGCACCCACGCCATCACACCGCAGGACACGGACATGGTATCTGCGGCCCATTCCTTACCGCGCACTACCACCTGTCCCCAAGCGCCCAGGACATTGCCGATGTCCGGCATATCCTCCGGCAATCGCACTTC
>JAFXBH010000155.1 GCA_017521875.1 Oscillospiraceae bacterium | reverse complement strand
CACCCTGCGTGACCTGGGCGGCGGTTTTGCCATGTTAAATGACGCTGTAAATGTTCTTGACTACGTTGCAGAAGACTACATGGTACTGGCAAACTATATCCAGTCTTTCCCCGCCAATGCACAGACTGACCTGCCCACCATCAAGACCGGTGACGGTTATGACAGCATTACCGGCAGCGGACGTATTACCATCGTAACTGAACCTGCCAAAGATGGTGCGGATGCGACAGACAGCAGCGCACAGATTCCCGCACTTCCCGCTGACTCTGCCGAAAATCCGGCTGAATACACCGTCATACCGGGCGATTGCCTCTGGAATATCGCCAAAGTCATCTACGGAAACGGCAAATGGTGGAACATCATTTTTGAAGCCAACACAGACAGCATTCAGGATCCTTCCCTGATCTTCCCCGGACAGGTTCTGAAACTTCCTGCTTTACCTAAAGATTCCGAATAAACTTCAGACCCAAAAGGATGCCGCGGCAAAATCTTCGTACGGCATCCTTTTTTGCAGCCCATCTTTATTTCCAAACAAAAATAAGGCCGCAAAGATGATAATTTTAAAGAAAGTCCATAGAAATACTTGACTGTAAACAAAGTTTACAGTTTATCCTTTTTATGAAAACATATGGAAGGAAGGGATTCTTATGACGATCAAGGATGCGGAAGAAAAAACCGGATTGAGCCGTTCCAATATTCGGTTTTATGAAAAGGAAAAACTTATACAGCCAGCCAAAAACAACAACAACGGATATAAAGATTATTCTCTCGAAGACGTGGATAAAATCAAGAAAATAGCATATCTGCGGACATTAGGCATTTCGATTGATGATATCCGCTCTGTTATGCTGCAGGAGATAACACTTTATGAAGTTATTAAATCCCAAAATGCCAGATTAGATGAGCAGATCACAAGGCTAAAGAATTCAAAAAAAATGTGTGATATGATGCTTCAATCAGATGCATTGACCTTTGAAGATTTGAATATAGAAGCGTATGTAACAAATGTGGATGACTATTGGAAAAAGAACAGGAAATCATTACGTTTTGATTCGGCAGGATTTCTTTCCAAATGGGGAAGTCTAGCAACATGGAGGATGATGTTTTTGCTTTGTATTGTTGCTGCAATATTATCATTCCCTATTTTGCCATCTGAAATTCCTGTTCAGTGGAATAGTGGTATTGCAGTTTCGTGGGTCAGTAAGTATTTTATATTTGCGTATCCAATAGCGTGTATTTTGATCCGTACTGTTTTGAGACCAATTCTTTACGGCAGATTACGAATGTATACGCCGCATGCAGAAATCGTGACAGAATATACAGCAAATTGTATGAGCCTGGCAGTATTGTCAGCAGAGATATTTTCAATTCTATTTTTAGCAGGACTGATAAACAATATAGTCATTGTTTTATTGATAGAAGGCGTCATTTTTGCAAGCCTGCTATTGCGTGGATTACGGGCATAAAAAAGTGTGCGCTTTGCGCACACTCCGCGCCGAGCGCGGTTGCCGTAAGGCAACATTTACCGCGCGCGCGAGTGCGCATAAACGTGTTTTTTTATACGATAGGAAATGAAGTTTCCTATCGTATAAAAAAAACCTTGAAGAATCTTCAAGGCTTTAAGAGCGACAGACGGGGCTCGAACCCGCGACCTCCACCTTGGCAAGGTGGCGTACTACCAACTGTACTACTGTCGCATAT
>JAFXBH010000154.1 GCA_017521875.1 Oscillospiraceae bacterium | reverse complement strand
GTTGCCTTTACCATACCACCACCTGCTGCAGCAGAGTAGGTCTTATTTTCCATCTCTTCCTGCATACGGATCAGATCCTGCTGCATTTTCTGGGCCTGCTTCATCATTGCGGCCTGATTCATCCCACCGGGCATACCCCGGAATCCACCTTTTGCCATTTTAATACTCCTTAGTCCTTTTTAATATTGACCACATCGGAATGATCTCTGCCAAACTGCAGAAGTTGCTCCATCCGACCGGTATTGGGTTTGGATTGATCTGAAACTGTAGCAGCCACAGGGCGGCCCAGTTTTGCGGAAACTTTCTTAGAAACAATTTCCAGTACATCCGGCTTATCTATCACAGATTTTGCAAAATCATTTACACAACGAAGGATAACTACATCCCCCTGCAATCTGCCCTGTACCGGTCCGTTGGGGGCGAAGAATCCGGATACAGGAGGTTTCAGTTCCTTCCGAACCTGTTCACAGATTTCTGACCAGAATGCGCCAGTCATTTCCTTTTCCGGCTCTGTAGGCTGCTTCTCCTGGATAGGCTTGGGAGCAGCAGGCGGAGTTACTATATTTTCTTGTTTTTTAACAGGCTCTGCAGGCTTTTTTGTCACAGAAATACTACCGCTGTTGATTGCGTCTTCCAGCCGTGTCAGTCGCACATTCAGGCTGCTGGCATCTAATTGCAACTCCGGTTGACAGAGATTCACAATACACAGTTCTGCGTCCATACGCCTGCCGGAACTACGAACAAAGCCGGAAACCGTCTTTTGAATGGTCTCCAACATTCTCACCAGTTCTGCGGAGGTAAATGCAGCAGAGAGTTGCTTTACTTCCTGATCGGTGGCGACTCCAGAGAGCATACTGATGGCTTCCTTGGGAGCAGACTGAATCACCATAAGATCCCGGGTCAGGCAAGCAAGTTCGTCCAGCAACGCGCCCATGTCCTTGCCCTCTGCGTAAAACCGATTCAGCAGTTCCAGCGCACCGGCAGTGTCATGAGCAGCAATACAGGACATCAGTTTGCCACATTCCTGAATGCCGGCAATACCCAGGCAGGCATAAACACGATCTGCAGTCAATTCACCGGTGGTGGCAGAAGCGCACTGATCCAAAAGGCTCAGGCCATCACGCATACCACCGTCGGCTAGTCTGGCCAGCACATTGGCAGCAGCGACGTCCAGTTCAATATTCTCCTGGTAAGCCACATATTGCAGCCGTGCTGCAATATCCTCCTGGCTGATCCGACGGAAAGAAAACCGCTGGCACCGGGAGAGAATGGTTGCAGGAACTTTGTGCAATTCCGTAGTAGCCAAAATGAAAAGCAAATGCTCCGGGGGCTCTTCAATGATCTTCAGCAGGGCATTAAATGCAGAAATAGAAAGCATATGCACTTCATCAATAATGTACACCCGCATCTTCACTTGAGACGGGGTATAAACAGCATCATCCCGAAGGTCGCGGACATTGTCTACACCATTATTGGAGGCTGCGTCTATTTCCAGCACATCCAGGCAGGAACCTGCATCGATAGCCAAGCAGGATTTGCAGCAATTACAAGGGTTTCCGTCCTGCAGATTCTCACAATTGACCGCTTTGGCAAGAATTTTGGCGCTACTGGTCTTACCTGTTCCCCGAGAACCGGTAAACAGGTATGCATGACTGAGACGGCCGCCCTGCAACTGTGTCTTCAGGGTCTGGGTCACCGCCATCTGTCCTACCACATCATCAAATGTCTGCGGTCTGTATTTTCGATAGAGCGCCTGATACATAAAAAACCTCCAAAACCGGCTCATAACAAGATCGCACACCCACATTTGAGCCTGCTCAATACCCGGTTTCCATACAGCCAGCTCAGAAACGGCAATCCTGCGGCACACAAAACGCTCCGCTTAATGCTGCTTGGTTCCCCACCTGACATGGTTCACGGGATTCTGTTGCGCAGGACCATTCCATCAACACCGCTTATATAGTCCGGACGGTACTGAAACAAACCCGGGTGTGGGAATTCATCCCTGCTGTAGCGGATTGCAGGCATAGGGCACCGCTATCTCCCCGACTAGTGCGACCTTGTTATAAGCCGGTTGGTATAACAAGGATACTATATTATTAGTTAACTTTGGAATCAATAAAATCGGCCAGTTCCTGGAAATTGGAGATCTTCTGATCTTCCATCTCCAGTTCTACACCCAGTTCAGTTTCCAGATCCATGATCATTTCAACAATATCCAGAGAATCGATACCCAGGCTCTCAAAGGTACTGCTCGGCGTAATATCGTCCGGATTCAGATCCAACTGCTTGGCAGCATAGGAAACAAGTTTTTCGTACATCTGTCTATCCCTCCAAAAGGTTTTTATCTTACTGTATTTTATTACATAGCAGAATGTTTGTCAATCACAGTTTTTCACAGCCATGCCTGCGGCATACCCGGTGGCCCAGGCAATTTGCAAATTAAATCCGCCGGTATAGGCGTCGCAGTCGATGATCTCACCGGCAAAAAACAGACCGGAAATTCGCTTTGATTCCATTGTTTTGGGATTGATTTCAGAAACCTTAATGCCGCCGGATGTAACAATAGCCTCTGCTACCGGTCGCTTTCCAACAACAGAAACAGGGAACGCTTTTAATAAATCCACCAATCCTCTGCGATGCTGTTTCGTCAACGAATTGGCCTGTAGGTCACCCGGAATCTCCAGCAGTTCCAGTACAACGGGAATCATAGACCGGGGCAGCAAGTCTGTCAGGGCATTTTCCATAGTCCGGTTTTTATAAGTATCCAGATCCCGGAGAATACGGTCATTCAGTTTATTCTCATCCAAGGCAGGTTTCAAATCCAAAATCAGTTTGCAGCCATCTCCCCGTAAGTGGGCGCTGGCACTGAGCACTGTGGGGCCGGAAACACCAAAGTGGGTAAAAAGCAATTCTCCAAAGTCTTTGTATAGTGTCTTACCTTTTGCATCCAGCAATCGGACACCTACATTCCGCAGACTTAGTCCCTGCATCTTTTGGCAGATATTGCCCGCCGTTTCCAAAGGAACAAGGCTTCCCTCTGTCTCTACCACTGTATGCCCCAATGCTTTTGCCATTCGATAGCCGTCTCCGGTTGAGCCAGTGGTAGGATAAGACAGGCCACCTGTTGCCAAAATTACTTTAGAGGCAGAGACTATGCCTGCATCGGTCTTAACACCTGTAACAACACTGTTTTCTGTTAAAATTTCTAACACCTTAGCGATTTGAATTTTTACCTGATTCTTATGAAGAGCATTTTTCAGGCATTCTAAAATCGACTGCGATTTGTCACTGACAGGAAACACGCGATTGCCCCGTTCAGTTTTTAGGGAGCAGCCGTTATTTTCAAAAAAATCCATCACTTTGGCGGGAGGACAGTTTTCCAGCGCACTAAACAGAAATTTTCCATTCCGGGGTGTATTTTGCATAACTTCCTGCGCAGAGCAGTTATTGGTCACATTGCAGCGACCTTTTCCGGTAATCAGCAGTTTTTTTCCCAATCGGTCATTGGCTTCCACAAGAAGCACCTGACACCCCTGCTGGGCTGCTGTTATGGCAGCATACATACCTGCCGGGCCACCGCCAATCACTATTACATCAGATTTCATTGTGTCACACCTATCAGTTTCTCTATTTCCGCATCTGTCAAATGCCGCCACTTGCCAAGAGGAAGCGTCCCAAGTTCCACGCCACCTTCTGCCACCCGAATCAGGCGGATAACGGACATGCCTGCCAGGTCACACATTCTCCGTACCTGACGATTTCTGCCCTCATGAATTACTACTTCTATCCAGGCATTTCCCTTTTCATCCGCAGAAAGCAGTCGGACATCGGGTCTTGCAATGGTATAGCCATCCAAAGTTACCGGTTGACTCAGTTTCTCCAACCCCTGCGATGTATATCCCTTCACCTGCACCCGGTATGTTTTGTTAATTGTGTGTCTGGGATGCATCACCCGGTTGGCAAACTCACCGTCATTGGTCAGGATCAGCAAACCTTCCGAATCCATATCCAGTCTTCCCACCGGGTACACCCGCTGGCCGCAATCAGCAACCAACTGCGTGACATTTTTTCTGCCCTTTTCATCAGACAGGGTAGTCACAAATCCCCTGGGTTTATGCAATAAGATGTACATATTGTCACCGCCGGACGGGAGCGGTTTCCCGTCCAGCAGAATGATATCCGAATCCGGATCGGCACTTTCGCCCAGAAGGCAAACCCGGCCATTACAAGTGACCCGTCCGGCCCGGATCATTTCTTCCGCTTTTCTGCGGGACGTTACGCCACGGGACGCAAGAATCTTTTGCAATCGTTCCGTCATCATTTGCCTCCATTCCAAAGTCTATTCCAGATATTTTCTTTTTGAATCGTTTCTGTTTCTACCGTTTCACCATAGCCAACAGGAATTTTCCCCACCGCTTTTCCGTTTAAGCAGATATAGGCATAACCGGCCTGTTGCCCCTCTGCTACCGGCGCATACACAAATTCCGGTTTTGGTAAAATAATCTCAGGTTTTTCTCCCTGGCCAAGAGCATAGGAAAAATCCTCTCTGGCCAGCAATTTTACCCGGTCAGAAGATCCGGACAACACACCAACGGTACCCAAGCAGTCACCAACGCTGACGATTTGCTGCACGCGATATCCGGAGAATCCGGAATCCATCAGCATCTTATGGTCTTGCCAATCATTGCCATCATTTATCGTAACCGCAATCAGCCTGCGGCCCTGCCGGGTACAACTGGAAACCAGAATTCTCCCCGCTTTTTTTGTGAAACCTGTCTTGACGCCGTCAGCGCCGTCCACAGACCAGAGGAGTTTGTTATGGTTACGAAGGTTGCGACCGCCTGCCGTTACTGTTTTTGTGGATACCGTCTTATAAAAAATCGGGTTTTCCATAGCATAGGCAGCCAAAATCGCCATGTCCCTGGCAGTAGAATAGTGACCCGGTGCGTCCAGACCGTGGGGGTTCACAAAATG
>JAFXBH010000153.1 GCA_017521875.1 Oscillospiraceae bacterium | reverse complement strand
CCCCACCTGCGGCGTATTCCTTGGCTACTACCGGAATCAGGAAGCCACCGATTCCGTTTGGCACAACGGTATGTACCACACCGGCGATGTGGCCTGGCGGGATGAGGACGGCTACTACTGGTATGTGGGCCGGGCCGACGATGTGATCAAGTCCTCCGGCTACCGGATCGGACCGTTCGAAATCGAATCCACCATTATGGAACTGCCCTATGTTTTGGAATGCGGTGTTTGTGCTGCCCCGGACGAAGTCCGCGGTCAGGTGGTCAAGGCCTGTATCGTACTGGTTCCCGGCACGGAAGGCACGGAGGAACTGAAAAAAGAAATTCAGAACTATGTAAAAAACCACACCGCGCCTTACAAGTACCCCCGTATCGTGGAATTCCGCACTGAACTTCCCAAAACCATCTCCGGCAAGATTCAGCGGAACAAGTTGTAATTTTTACAAAAAGCATTGATATTGCAAGGAAAACCCCCTATCATTTATTGACATTTTCCTGCAGAAATGATATGATTTATACTCCGAAAATTTTCGGAAACCACAGTTTTTAAGAGGTGTTTTATGGATCACAACATCGCCGGCGCAGACCTGAAAACATTTGAGATCGCAGCCCGTATTCGGGAACTGCGGGAAATCTCCGGCATTTCCCAGGAGGAAATGGCCAAACGCACCGGCGTCAGTGTCGATGTCTACCGTCGTTGTGAAGAGGGCCGGCAGGATTTGAGTATCGCATTTTTGTATCGCTGCGTGCTGATTCTGGGCGTGGACATGGGCGACCTGTTGGAGGGCCATAGCCCCAAACTCCGTTCCTACGCTCTGACCCGGAAAGGCGAAGGCCAACGGATTCAGGAAGCCCATCATATGACCGGCTACAACCTGGCCGCAGACTTCCGTAACCGTATTGCCCTGCCGCTATACATGGAAGTTCCCTACCGTCAGGAAGCCGAATCGGAAGAGATTGAACTGGTGACCCATGAAGGCCAGGAATGTGACATTGTCATTCGCGGCCACATGAAGATCCAACTGGGAAACCACAGTGAGATCCTCTACCCCGGTGACTGTATTTACTACGATTCCTCCACTCCCCACGGTATGATTGCCGTGGACGGTGAGGACTGCGCGTTCTACGCCATTGTGCTGAGCAATTCCGCCGCCCGTGAGGGTGAGCAGGCCGCATCGGTGGCTACCATCACCAAGGCCAAGTCTGTGGATGCCCAGGATAACCAGCGTATCTACCGGAAATTTATCAATCCCACCGAGGACGAAAACGGCCGCCTGACCGGCATTTCCTTCAAAAATGAGGATCAGTTCAACTTTGCTTTTGATGTGATCGACACCTTGGGTAAAGAAAAGCCGGATCGTCGCGCTATGTTACATATTTCCGAGGACGGCACGGAACGCCAGTTTACCTTCAAGGATATGATGCGGGAATCTGCCCGCTGCGCCAACTACTTTAAGGCTCTGGGTATTCAGCGGGGCGACCGGGTAATGCTGGTGCTGAAGCGGCATTACCAATACTGGTTTGCGGTACTGGGTCTGCACAAGTTGGGCGCTGTGGTCATTCCCGCCACCAACCAACTGCTGACCAAAGACTTTGCTTACCGCTTCCAGGCCGCCAATGTAAAGGCGATCCTGTGTACCGCTGACGGTGAAGTCGCCAACGCAGTAGATGAAGCCTGCACCCAGTATGCCGGTATGGAACATAAGATTCTGGTAAACGGCAGCCGGGAAGGTTGGCACGATTTTAACGCAGAATATACGCTCTACAGCAGCCACTACAATCGCACCGATGATGCCCCCTGCGGTAACGACCCGATGCTGATGTTCTTTACATCCGGTACTTCCGGCTATCCCAAACTGGCTGCTCACAATTACAAATATCCCTTAGGCCACTTTATCACCGCTAAGTACTGGCATCAGGTAGTCCCCGACGGCCTGCATCTGACTATTTCCGACACCGGCTGGGCCAAGTCTATGTGGGGCAAACTCTACGGCCAGTGGCTGTGCGAAGCCGGCCTGTTTGTCTATGACTTCGACCGGTTCGACGCAGAGAAGATTTTGCCGATGTTTGCCAAATACAACATCACCACCTTCTGCGCGCCGCCTACTATGTACCGTATGCTGGCTAAGCAGGATCTGTCCCGTTTTGATCTTTCCACCATTCGCCACGCATCCACTGCCGGCGAAGCCCTGAATCCAGAAGTCTACCGTCAATTCCAAAAGGCAACCGGCCTGGATATTCTGGAGGGTTTCGGTCAGTCCGAAAGCACCCTGATCATCGGCAACCTGATTGGCGACAGCCACAAACTGGGCTCTATGGGCAAGCCTGTACCACTGTACGATGTTTCGCTGCTGGATAGTGACGGTAACCCCGTGGATCCCGGTGAAACCGGCGAGATCTGTATCAACATTGCCAAGGGACTCCCCTGCGGCCTTGCCTATGCCTATGAGGGAAGCCCCGATGTCACTGCCGAGACCTGGCGGGACGGCTACTACCACACCGGTGACCTGGCCTGGAAGGATGAGGACGGTTTCTACTGGTATGTGGGCCGGGCAGACGATGTAATCAAGTCCTCCGGCTACCGGATCGGACCGTTTGAAATTGAAAATGTGATTATGGAACTGCCCTATGTTCTGGAATGCGGTGTTTCCGCTGCCCCCGACGAAGTCCGCGGCCAGGTGGTCAAAGCATCTATCGTTCTGGTACAAGGTTTCCGTGGTACCGACGAGACCAAGAAGCAGATTCAGGACTATGTCAAGTCCCGAACTGCCCCCTACAAGTATCCCCGCATCGTGGAATTTAAGGAATCCCTTCCCAAGACCACCAGCGGAAAAATAATCAGAAAAAAGTTATGAACATTGCAACCTAATTAAAAATTGAAAATGAAAAATTAAAAATTTATTTACCTCAAATTTTTAACTTTTAATTCTCAATTTCAATGGAGTGTTCCCTATGGAACATAAAAGATTGACTCTGTTT
>JAFXBH010000152.1 GCA_017521875.1 Oscillospiraceae bacterium | reverse complement strand
TCTTGGGCTCTATCATCAATGGTTACCTCGCTTTCTTTGATTTGACGCCACATTTCTTCGTTCATATCGTCCCGCTTTTAACAAATTCAGTTTCAACGATTATAATAAATTTCGTTGCCATTGGGTATTGAACTTTTATGTGTGTCATTTCACTCCACTTTGATCTGAAACGATATATTTAATTTTTACAGGCATCGCACAACCTGACTCGACCAATTTAGATTTATGTTGATCTTTGTGGAGTGGGATAGGTTTTACTTGTACATCGGTACCACCTCTTGTGTCTATAGAATATCATAGATTGCCTGTGTTGTCTATTCACAAAATGTACAAAATAACAAAATCGATTTAATGCAAATAGAAGAAATTATGCAAAATAAACAAACACTCATTGACAATGCATTCGATATCGGTTATAATGAATGTGTTGGGGTAAAAATGTACCAGGCTGCATAGTTTTGTGCAGCCTGGTTTTTGTTATTCTGTTTCCATAATGCTGATTTCGCCGGTGGCGGCATCATATACTATATCGCTGTGTATCATTTTATCTCCAGATCTGTAAGTGATCTGCAAACAGTGATCTGCATCAATATCAGCAGTTACAGCAATTGCTTCGCCTTGGGCAAGACCGGACTGCGCAAATATGCAATACTGGTCGATGAGCATATTATTGCTTGTTCGGCTGCCAATAGTAATATTGATGTTACTTACATATTTATCGGTATACAGCAAGAATTTCTTTCCGTCTTTGTGGATGGTTAGTTCTGTGTATTTTGAGAAAGTGTCAACTGTATTCTCATCATATTCCTTTGCTGCGATGATACCCGGTGTGTTTGCCTGCTCAGGCGGGTAAAAATCATCCCGGATAATGCCCAGTAACTTTTCGTACGGAATTTCAGCAACAACTACGCCGGAGGAATAAGGCGCTATATCATAGGGTGAAAAGAAGAAACAAAGTCCGTTTTCAGAGAAGAACCAAGCATCATTTACACCGTCAGAGAAATGACTATTAACGGTCTTTTCAAAATCTTCATATAAGCATAGTTCATCTTTTAATCTGGTCAGAACATCAATGACGAGTTCAGAAAGTTCGTCTATCTTATCATCGCCATTAATAATGTTTAACAGCGATAGGTTGTGACCGGTTGTTGCGCTGTAGTTAACGGAATTGTATACCTTGTCGATATGAGCGCCAAGATATCGCACGTCGCACCCCAACAAACTAATAACGCCGTTATCGACCCGTTTTGGTTCGTAGGTGACGGTATACTGATATGGATTCCAATTGCCGCTTCCGGAAAAAGCCTTCTTTGCGGAAGCAAGAATGGTGTCTTTGTCGCCGACTGTTTCATCAATGCGGTTTAAAAATTCCAAAGTGATCCGGTCAGCAATTTCCTGCTCAGACATGGATAGGACGATGTATGATGTGTTATAATTTAATAAGACATTACCACTGACATCTTTAAATGTTTCATTTTGAATCGGTAACGCCACAGAAACAGGTGGCGGCGCAACGATATCCCATTCTTGTTTTTCCGCAGTTGTTTCAGTAGGCTGGGTAACTGGCTCGGTGGTAACAGTTGTGGATGGGACCGTTTGTTGTGTATCTGACGCAGGTTGCTTTTTGCACGCAGCGAATGTAAGAATCAATGCCGTGCAGCAGATAAGAGAAAGTACCTTCTTCATAATACAGATCCTTTCTGAATTTATATATAAAAATTATAATGGCTTTGGTCTTTTCTGTCAATCTCTCAACTTTTTCCAATCTGGTGCGATTCCTCTGCGAATGCTTG
>JAFXBH010000151.1 GCA_017521875.1 Oscillospiraceae bacterium | reverse complement strand
TAATTTGTGAAACTGTCTTGATTATAGGTTTTGGAAGTATAGTCACCGTAGGTACAGAACAAGTAGGAAAAGCCCAGTTGGTCATACAGACGAAGCCAGTCCTTTTTCTTCCGGTTAGTCCAATGGCCGCAAGGCTCATCGGTGATAAAACCGTAGTTCCAGTTGCACATAATGATGTCCCGGGGCAATTTCTCTATAATGTCTAAGTATTCAAAGAAATCGTCCCACATCATCATGGTCTTGCCCATGGATTTCAGCAAGTTATATGTACGCATCAGGTGCTGGTAGAACAGGTCTGCCTTGGTTTCACCCTTTTGCAGACGCTCCTGACATCTGGGGCAGACGGCAAAGTCAAAGGGCTCGTCCATACCGGCGTGGACATACTTGCTGGTAAACAGGCTGACCACTTGGGTGTAATAGGTATCCAGATAGGCCATCGCATCTGGGTTGCTAACGCAGACACAGTCGCCCAAGCCGGACACAATACCTCTGCCATCCACATCTGCGTCTTTGCACTCAGACAAATATTCCATTCCCTTATGGCACAGGAAGTTTTCAATATGGGCCAGATTCTCCAAGCCGGGAATGATGTCGATGCCTTGCGCGTTACCGTAGGCCACAATCTCCCGAATTTCCTCGGGTGTATAACTGGTATCCGGGCTTAGGAAGGAGGTACATTCCACCCGGACGGCTGCTTCCAGATACAGTTGGACTGCATTGTATCCGTTGGCTTTGGCAAAATCAATGTACTCTTTAATATAGGCAACGGTCTCCTTTTGGCGGGCGAGGTCGAGTTGTAAAATGACCAATTCCATTGTCTGTACCTCCGGTTTTTATATTAAATCAGCGCGCCACTTTCCTTATCGGCATACATAATAGCATTGGGGTGGTTCCGCATTGCAGTTGCAGGTACCTTCTCAGAGATATCAAAATACATGGTCTGGAACACAGCCTTGGCCTTCTTATCGGTAGGCACCACGCAGAACATATACTTGGCAGAGACCATAGTGGGAATGGTCAGAGTCACGGCGTACTGGGGCACTTCGTCCAATGTGTCGAAGGTCTTGTCGTTGACCTGCTGATTACGGCAGATTTCGTCCAATTTAACGGCCTTGATAATGGCCTTATCATTGAAGTCAGCAACGGGGGGATCGTTGAATGCCAAGTGGGCATTTTCGCCGATGCCGCAGAGAACGATATCAATCTTTCTGCTGCTGAGCAGTTCGGTATAGTTCTTGCAGACAGTCTCCACATCACCGCTGCCAACATAGTTGACGCTCTTCAGGTTGACCTTATCGAAAATGGTGGTCTTCAGGTAGTAAGCAAAGGTCTTCTCGAACTTGTCTTCCAAGCCAATGTACTCGTCCATATGGAATGCATTGATCTTGTTCCACTCCACATCTTCTTCCAGCAGGTGCTTCAGCACATCATTCTGAGAAGGGGCTGCAGCGAAGACCATATTGATCTCGTCCTGGGTCTTCAGGAGTTCGCGGATCTTTTCGGCAGCATCCTTAGCGGCTGCCTTGCCCATCTCGTCCCGGTTTTCATAAACTCTGCAAACCAAATTGTCTCTTTTGCGTTCTTTCAGTAACATAGTATATTCTCTCCTTTTATGGTATAAATCTACAAGGTCACTATATCACAGGCTTAAAAATTGTCAATAGAAAAACCCGTTTTTAACAGGCTAATCGGCACAATTATTTCCAGTTTAATAACAAAAAGCCGCTGAATATAGATTCAGCGGCTTTTCTTTATACTCTTGCGTGGCCTTGGGCGCAGATCACATCTACCACCTGATCCACACATTCCTGACACTCGGCTTTGGTGGGGGCTTCCACCATGACCCGAATCACCGGCTCTGTACCGGATTCCCGCACCAGAATTCTGCCGGAAGCACCCAGTTTCTCTGCAACGGCATTGACCGCTGCCTGGACTGCCGGATCATTTTGGGCATCGGGCTTAGATTTCACCCGCACATTCTTCAGCACCTGGGGATAGATGGTCAAACCCTCACTCAACTGGCTGAGTTTCTTCTTCTTTGCCAGCATTACTTCCATCAGTTTCAGACTTGTCAAAATGCCGTCGCCGGTGGTTGCATACTTGGAAATGATAATATGGCCGGACTGTTCACCGCCCAGGCGGCAATTATTTGCCACCATATATTCATACACATATTTATCGCCAACGGCGGTCTTGGCATAGCCGATTCCCTTCTCGTCTAAGGCTTTATACAGGCCAAAATTGGACATCACGGTCGTAACAACCGTGTTATTGTCCAGTTGCCCACGGCCCTGCATATACTGGCCCAGGATATAGAGAATATGATCGCCGGTAATCACCTGTCCGTTCTCGTCTACACACAGGCAACGGTCTGCATCGCCGTCGTAGGCAAAGCCTACATCCAAGTTGTTGTCCAGCACAAATTTCTGCAGCACTTCAATATGGGTAGAACCAGCGTCCTGATTGATATTGGTGCCGTCCGGCTCTGCATTGATCACATAGGTCTTGGCACCCAGGGCATCAAATACGGACTTGGCAATGTTCCACGCGGCACCGTTGGCGCAGTCCAGACCCACCTTCAGACCCTTAAAGGAGAACAGACCCAAGGAGATCAGGTAACCGATATAGCGGTTACGGCCGGACACATAGTCCACGGTGCAACCCACTTTGTCCTTCTTGCCATAGGGCAGTTCTGCCCAAGTCTTACCAAACAGTTCCAGTTTGCCGTCCAGATAATCTTCCACCAGGGCGATGGTCTCTTCATCTATCTTCTCACCGTTTTTATTCAGCAATTTGATGCCGTTATCGTAGTAGGGATTGTGACTGGCGGAAATCATAATGCCGCAGTCAAAGGCATCTACCCGGGTCACATAGGCCACGGAGGGTGTGGTGGTAACATGGAGCATATATGCGTCAGCGCCGGAGGCAGTCAAACCTGCCACCAGAGAATACTCAAACATATAACTGGAACGGCGGGTATCTTTGCCGATCACCACACGAGGCGGTTCTTCGTCCCCTGCGCGGCGTTTCAATTCACCATAGTACCAGCCTAAAAATCTGCCCACCTTAAATGCGTGGTCAGCAGTCAAATTTACATTGGCTTCACCACGGAAGCCGTCTGTACCAAAGTACTTTCCCATAAATTACTCCTTTACCTTAGGTGCAATTACGCCACCGGTTTTATAAATACTGTCTGCAGGGACCACACCACGAACGCTGGACAGAGGGTAAATGCTGGCATTTCTGCCCACCACTGTGCCAGGATTCAGAACACTGTTACATCCCACTTCCACAAAATCGCCTAACAATGCGCCTACCTTCTTCAGGCCGGTAGCAACGGGCGGTTGACTGTGGATCACAACTAAAGTCTTGTCGGACTTTACATTGGAAGTAATAGAGCCGGCGCCCATATGGGATTTGTAACCCAAAATACTGTCGCCTACATAATTGTAGTGAGGTGTCTGCACATTATCAAAAAGGATCACATTCTTCAATTCCACCGAATTGCCTACCACGCAATTTGCGCCAACCAAGGCAGCACCTCTGATAAAGGCACAATGACGCACCTCGGTATTCGGACCGATGATGGCAGGAGCGCCCAGATAGGCCGTCGGCGCTACCTTGGCGGTATTATGCACCCACACCTGAGAGGAAACCTGTGTGTATTCTTCGCCCAGGGCTTCTCCCAATGCGATAATCATATCCTTAATGCCGGGCAGCGCCTCCCAAGGATAGGTAAATTGCTGCAGATATTTTGCCGCTAAAGTATGGGTTAAATCATATAATTCTTGAATCGTATTCATAATTGCCCTCCGCAATTTCAAAATAAAAACCATAATATGTATGGGCAGTATACCACATAATCTGCAAAAAATCAATTTTTTCTTTGACAATTCCACTTATCCTTTGGTATACTATAGGTGAAATCTAATAAATTGGAGGCACTTATTATGGAAAAGAAAAACCCCTATGCCGGCACAAAAACAGAGAAAAACCTGTGGGAAGCCTTTGCAGGTGAATCTCAGGCTCGCAACAAGTATACCTACTTTGCTAGCGTTGCCAAGAAGGCTGGCTACGAGCAGATCGCTGCTCTGTTCCTGCAGACTGCAGAAAACGAGAAAGAACACGCTAAACTCTGGTTCAAGGCTCTGGGCGAACTGGGCAATACCGCAGAAAATCTGGTAGAAGCCGCGCAAGGTGAGCACTACGAATGGACCGATATGTACGACCGTATGGCGAAAGAGGCTGAGGAAGAAGGTTTCACCGCTTTGGCTGCACAGTTCCGCGGTGTTGCTGCCATTGAAAAGTCTCACGAAGAGCGTTACCGCGCTCTGCTGCACAATGTAGAGACCAACGAGGTTTTCCAGAAGGCCGGCATCGTTATGTGGGAATGCCGCAACTGCGGTCATCTGGTCACCGGTACTGCCGCACCTCAGATTTGCCCCGTATGCAACCATCCCCAGGCTTTCTTTGAAGTGCGGAAGCAAAACTATTAATACTTTACAATATGCAGGAAGATGCCCGTCTGTTGCAGACGGGCATCTTTTTTATTTCTTTCGTTTTTTTGCATCCCACAAAAGCAATCCGCCACAGGCAAGAAGGATACAGGCAAAGATCAAAATAGCGCAGTTGCGGAAAAATTCCGCCGGGAGCATTAAAATGATTGGGTCTGTTGCGCTATCGAACAGCCAGTTATCTTTCCCCGGGAAAAACAGGGTGTGGAACACTTCAAAGGCCTTTTCAAAATTTATAGAGACCAAACCACCCACCACCAGGAATGTAGCAGCAAGGCCTGTTGCGCTCCAAAATCCGGAGGTGTGTCCAGCCAGACGGATCTGTTTTCTCCTCCCTGCAAACAGAGATAATGCCAGCAGTGGAACCGATCCCGCCAGCACCCACAAATCCAGCAAAAACAGTTTCCGCACATCGGCAAAGTGGCTCATACCCTCCTGGGAAAAGGGCAAACTACCGGCAGAAAATGTATCCCGCAAACCGATGCAGTAGTTCATCATCTCATTATATGCGGTTTTGATTTCCGATGCCGTCAGGCCAACTGCCTCTGTTAGTTGCATGGGCGCAATATGGGCATAGAAAAACGGGCGGCACAGGATCGGCAGGGCTATGGCACCGGAGAGAATCACAAGGGCTAGAAGTATCGCTTGTGCAACACCCAACAGTTTATTTTTCATCTTATTACCGCCTCCCTTTTCATTTAGAATATCACAAAAACCAGCAAAGTACAATACAATTCACACTTGACAAACCCAAAGGATTATGATTAATTAATATAATAGCAAAATTCCCTATAGGAGGTTACTATGTCCCAACTGGATTTTAATAAAATCAAAGGCTTCATCTGCGATATGGATGGTGTGATCTACCATGGCAGCAAAGTGCTGCCGGGAGTAGCGGAATTTATCAACTGGCTGAATACTGAAAAAAAGGAATATCTGTTTTTGACCAACAATAGCGGTTACACCCCTTGTGAACTGAAGTTGCGGTTGGCCCGTATGGGTCTGGATGTGCCGGAGCATCATTTTTACACCAGTGCTTTGGCAACCGCGTCCTTTTTGAAGGAGCAAAGCCCCGGATGCTCGGTATACGTTCTTGGCGAAGCCGGCCTGCTGAATGCCCTATATGAGGCCGGTTGTACCATGAACGATGTGAATCCCGACTACGTGGTAGTGGGTGAAGGTCGAACATACACTCTGGATACCCTGACGAAAGCCACCAATTTGGTGCTGGGAGGTGCAAAACTCATTGGCGCCAACTCTGACGTTACCGGTCCTATTGAAGCCGGTATCGCTCCCGCCTGCCGGGCCTTGGTAGCGCCTATTGAGATGGCCACCGGCACGCAGGCCTATTTCTGCGGCAAACCCAATCCCCTGATGATGCGTACCGGACTGAAACTGTTAGGCTGCCACTCTGCGGAAGCCGTGATGATCGGCGACCGTATGGACACAGACATCATCTCCGGTTTGGAGACCGGTATGTCTACCGTACTGGTACTGTCCGGTGTATCCACCATGGAG
>JAFXBH010000150.1 GCA_017521875.1 Oscillospiraceae bacterium | reverse complement strand
TCGGCGGTGTTGACCACGTTCTGGCTTCCAACAAAGACGTAAACATCTTCGTATTCGATACAGAAGTTTACTCCAACACCGGTGGACTGGCTTCCAAGGCTTCCAACATCGGTCAGGTTGCCCAGTTCGCAGCCTCCGGTAAAGAGACCAAGAAGAAGTCCCTGGCTGAGATCGCAATGTCTTACGGCTACGTTTACGTTGCACAGATCGCTATGGGCGCTAACCAGGCGCAGACCATCAAGGCTATCTGCGAGGCTGAGGCTTACAACGGTCCTTCCCTGATCATCGGCTACGCTCCCTGTGAGATGCACTCCATCAAGGGCGGTATGATGAACTGCCAGGCTGAAATGAAGAAGGCTGTTGACTGCGGTTACTGGAATCTGTTCCGCTTCGATCCTTCCAAGGAAACCGGCAAGTTCCAGTTGGATAGCAAGGCTCCCAAGGATGGTTATCAGGAATTCCTGATGAATGAAGCCCGTTACAGCCGACTGACTCGTGAGTTCCCCGAGCGCGCCGCTGACCTGTTCGCTAAGAACGAAGCAGCCGCTAAGGAGCGTTACGAACACCTGCTGAAACTGGTGGAAATGTACAAGGATTAATTTCCAAATTAATTCCCGCCCTCCATTACGGAGGGCGGGTTATTTTCATTCTATAACACAAAAAGCAGACCGTTTTCCACGGTCTGCTTTTCATTATTCTTGCGTTTCCTTATTGTCGGAATTTTGTCTTTTCTTTAATTGGATCTTAAGCAGTTTTTTCTGCTCCCGTTTTTCCCGAATCTTAGACTTAAGAATCGGTGGCTGAATCTGCAATTTCTCTGCATCCACAAAGGAATTACTCAGACGCTTATGTGTTAGTTCCTGCAAAACTGTATAAACCACAGATGCCACAGGAATCATCAGGAACATACCCAAAACGCCCTTCAATGCGCCACCAATAGAAATAGCCACCAACACCCACATACCGGAAAGTCCAACGGAATTGCCCACGACGCGAGGATAAATCAGGTTATTTTCAACAAATTGCAGGACAATAAACATCACCACAAATACCAACGCCAGAACAGGATCTTTTACAAATATCAAGAAGGCGCCCACAATACAACCAGCCCATGCACCCACAATAGGAATAAACGCCGTAATGGCAATCAACACGCTGATCACAGGAATATAGGGCATACGGAAGATTGCCATGGCAATGGCAAACAAGGAACCCAAAATGCACACTTCCACACATTGTCCTGAGAGAAAATTGGAAAAAGTTGAATTTGTCAGACGCAAAATCCGGACGACATGATCTGCAGTATTTTCTTTCACAAATGCATACAGCAGTTTTCTGCCCTGTCTTGCCAAGGTTTCCTTTTGGAACAGGCAGTAGATACTGAATACCAATCCGATAGCAACATCAAAGACACCGCTGAACACACTGGAGATTGCAGAAATAGCACTACCAAACACTGTGGATACACTGTTGACAACAGGAGAAAGCAATTTATCCACAACAGAAGACCAACTAAGATTTTCAAAATTGGTATAGGTATAAAGCCACTCCAACATTTTGGGATTATCATTCAGCCATTGCCGGATCTTTTTTTCAGAATTGATCAGGAAGGTCCGTAAATTAGGAACCAGGGATTGGGTGGTCGAAATGATCTGCGGGATTAGCAGCCAAAACACACCGGCAAGTACGATCAGCATCGCAATCAACGTCAAAACAACAGCAATCGCACGTTTTCCCTTCTGGTAAGGTATTTTCTTCAGGAGGCTGTTTTCAATAGCCCGCATAGGTACATTCAGAACAAACGCCAAGACACTGCCAATTACAAACGGGGCTAGCACATCCGATATCATACGAACAAAACTATTCACCCGCTCAGTTTCATGCAGTAACCAATATATAACAATAGCGCCGCATATAATCAAGAAAATGCGCTTTAATGTCTTCTTATTGATTTCTATGATAACGCACTCCCCTTTCTGTTTTATATTTTATCCTTTTCTATATCTTGTGTCAAGCAGGTATATTCCAATACACCTCTTCATAGTCTCATTATGGTAGGACACAGCAGGGAGGGAACTATATGACAGACACCATCGAAGAAAGAGCCTGCCAACTGGCTGTGTACATTATTGAGACCGGGGCTACCGTCCGGGCAGCGGCGCAACACTTCGGCATATCAAAATCCACTGTACATAAAGATCTTTCCCAAAGACTTCCGCAATACAACAAACGACTTTATCTGCAGGTACGCCAGATTCTGGATACTAACAAAGCCCAGCGACATATTCGCGGTGGTCTGGCAACCCGTAAAAAATACGAACTTAAAAAACAATCTCATTGGCAGGGACACTGAAAATTCAGTGTCCTTTTAATGTTTTTGTGGAAAAGAAAATAAATATATGCTATACTGAGGCCAAAGGAGTGATAGAATGTTTGAAATCACATTGATCGTTGTGGGAAAGTTAAAGGAATCCTTTTATATATCCGCCGCTGCAGAATACGAAAAACGCATCAAAGGATACTGCCAATTTCGACTGATTGAACTCCCGGAAGTACGGCTTCCGGAGAACCCCTCCCCTGCTGAAATCACATCTGCATTGGAAAAAGAAGCCAACTTAATTCTGACTAAAATTCCAAAGGGCGCTTGGTTTTGCACTTTGACCCCGGAGGGAAAAATGCTTTCGTCCGAAACATTGGCAGATAAGTTAAAAGAAGTCAAGGTTTCAGGAAAAAGCAGCGCCTGTTTCCTGATCGGATCTTCCTTTGGCATGGCGCAGCGCTTAAAAGATATGGCTGACCTGAAACTGTCTATGAGTCCTATGACATTTCCTCACCATTTGGCAAGAATTATGGTCTTGGAACAGTTGTACCGGGCAGAGGCTATTCAGGCCGGCAGCAAATATCACAAATAACATAAATCGGGTGTGCATTCTGCACACCCGATTATTTAAAACTCACCGGTAGCATACATGACAGCAGACAACGCGCAAAGAGGTGCCGTCTCACAGCGCAGAATCCGGCTGCCCAGGGTGCAAACATGCAACCCCATATCCTTCGCCATTTCCACTTCTCTCTCTTCCAAGCCGCCCTCAGGGCCTGTCAGCAAACTAATGGATTGATAACTGGATTCTTCCAGCGCCATTCTCAAAGTTGTGGCTTGCTCATTCTCATAGAACAGGATGGCTTTATCCGCAGTTGCGGCCCGTTCCAGGGCTTCTTTATAACTATTTACCGCCAGCACATTGGGGATCACACCGCGTCCGGATTGTTCTGCTGCTGAGGCCGCAATTTTCTGCCACCTCTCCAGTTTCTTATTGAGACTTTTGGGATCGGGACGAGAAACACATCGGTTGCTGGGAAAAGCAATGATTTCACAAGCACCCAGTTCTGTGGCTTTTTGAATTACATGCTCCAATTTATCTCCCTTTGAGAAAGCCATATATACACTGGCATGCACCTTCGCTTCTGAGGAAGAAATCTGTCTGTTCTTTACAACCAGACTGATCTGATCCCGGTTAACATCAGAGATCGTACAGACACATTCATTTCCCTGACCATCGCAGACTAAAACTTCTTCTCCACATTCTAACCGTAACACCTTTGCATGGTTGGCATTTTCCCCTGTCAGCGTGATAAAACTCTCTTGCATCTCCTCCGGAGATATAAAAAATCGTGTCATAACCGGATTTCCTTTCCAATTATTTTACAAAATTATATCACATTTTCGTCAAAAAAACAACACAATCCGCACTGGTAAAACATATTGACAAATCCCACAGAAAAGGTTATAATACACTAGCGCTTTGCGAGAGTGTTGGAATGGTAGACAAGCACGTTTGAGGTGCGTGTGGTTACGCCGTGTGGGTTCGAGTCCCATCTCTCGCACCATCAAAGGGCAATGAAAAAGATATTGCCCAAGAAACCCCCGATAAAATCGGGGGTTTCGCCGTTTCTACGGTCAAAATTTTTACAAGCGATTTTGTAGATGTGAAAAAGGTATTTTTCCCTTTCTGTAGTGAGCCGAACTCTCGCACAACCGAATACAAGCCACCGAGCGCATGGATAAGAACAAATCCATGCGCTTTTTT
>JAFXBH010000149.1 GCA_017521875.1 Oscillospiraceae bacterium | reverse complement strand
CCAATCGCTGCCGGAAGTCCGTATCCCATGCTTGCTACAGCACTGTTATTTGCCATACGGCTGCCTTTTTGAATCACATAAGTCTGATTTCCTACTACACAACATGCCCCATTAGACACTGCTGTAAGACTGTTTTCGGGAAGTCTGCTGCTAAGATATTTGATAAACGCATAGACATTGGCTGTACGACCATTTTCTTCCCACTGATGGGGCTGTACTACCGGATATTCTTTTTTCCATTTCCGGCAAACAGCATTCCATTCCTTTTCTGCATTAACAGGGAAATTATCTCCGATTGCCTCATCCATTTTTGTGAGAAAATCCTTTGCATCTGCCCAAATCGGCATTTCTACATGCAGCGTTGGCTTCTTTAATTCTGCTTCGTCCACATCTACCATAATAACTTCTGCTGCCCTTGCCCAGGTCTTCCAGTTATAACCAACCTGACGGATAGAAATTCTGGTTCCAACAGCAAGAATTACGTCTGCATTCTGAATCGCCCAGTTTCCCGGCCTGTCTCCCATATTCCCGGCTCTTCCGCAGTACAATGGGTGTTCATCTTCAATCAGGTCCACTGCATTCCAATAAGTTACTACCGGTATATTCAATTTTTCCATAACCTTTCTAAAGGTATCATAGGCTCCGGACAAACGGATTCCATAACCTGCATGAAATACCGGTCTCTTGGCATTTTTTATTTTCTCAATTACCGTCTCAATGACTTCTTTCTCTACTGCAGGCGGTAATTCCTTATCATCTTCTTTGGAAGAATAACCTTCCAATTCCTCGGTTTCGATATACATCCCCTGATAGTTTACCGGAATATCGATCCATACCGGTCCGGGACGGCCGGTAGTAGCCAGGTGCCATCCTTTTTCCAATGCATAGCGAATCATCTTAGGGTCTTCTATCATAACTGCATATTTGGTCATTGGTTCTACAGATCTGACAATGTCATATTCCTGATCTCCAACTGCACGCAAAGGTTTTCCATCTGTAAAATGGGAGGCATATCTTGCCGTAGTATCATAGCGAACCTGTCCGCTGATTACAAACATAGGGATAGAATCCAACCATCCTCCCAACACTCCCGTGATGGCATTGGTTCCGCCCGGTCCTGTGGTTACACAAACGGCTGCAATTCTGTTTTCCAATCTGGCGTAGGCCTCTGCCGCAATAGCGCAGGCCTGTTCATGATGATTGTAAGTTACCTTTAATCCTGCATGATGTCCCAGAGCATCGTTTAAGTGCATTGCACCTCCACCTACGACACTAAAACAGTCTGTCACTCCTTTACTTACAAGAAAATCCGCTACATAATCCGCTAATCTTTGTTTCATCTGTATTCTCCACTATTTATAATATAATAATCCTTGCTTCTATTGATTCAAAGCCTCCTTAATCACCTGTGCCATGTAATCAATCTTCTCATCTGTCATTCCCGGATACACACCTACCCAGAATGTCTGATTCATGATAAATTCTGTTGTGCTCAAGTCTCCTACTACACGATATTCATCCGTTCCGCGCATCTGATCAAAGCAAGGATGTTTTGTCATATTTCCACTAAACAAAAGTCTGGTCTGAACATTATGTTCTTCAATATATCTTGTCACCTGATTACGTGTTACCCCTGCATCCTCTTTCACACTGATCAGGAATCCAAACCAAGATGGACGGCTGTTTTCTGCCGGCTGAGGTAAGATTAATTTATCCTGAACTTCTTCCAATGCTTTATACAATCTGTCCCAGTTATGACGGCGTGCTTCGATAAAGGAAGGGAACTTCTTAAGTTGTTCCACGCCAATGGCAGCCTGCATATCGGTTACTTTAAGATTATATCCAAAATGACTGTATACATATTTGTGATCATACCCCACAGGAAGTTCTCCAAACTGCTTATCAAATCTATGTTTACATAAATTATCTACGCCGGATGGACATACACAGTCTCTTCCCCAGTCGCGAAAACTTTTAATCATTTTATCTAACAATGCATTGTTGGTATATACACAACCGCCTTCTCCCATGGTCATATGATGAGGCGGATAGAAACTGGAGGTTCCAATATCTCCCCAGGTTCCTGTATATCTTGTCTCGCCGTCTATCATATATTGGCTTCCCAGGGCATCGCAGTTATCTTCGATTAACCAGAGATTGTGCTTATCACAGAATTCTCTTACTGCCTTAAGATCAAATGGATTGCCTAAAGTATGAGCAATCATAACCGCCTTGGTCTTTTCGCTGTAAGCAGCCTCTAACTGCGTAACATCAATGTTGTACTGCGGAACTGTCACATCTAAAAATACCGGAATGGCACCATACTGGATAATCGGGTTAATGGTCGTTGGAAAACCACATGCTACTGTGATTACTTCGTCTCCCCTTTTAATCTGTCTGCCTCCTAACTCCTGCGCTGTCAATGCCATAAAAGCAATCAGATTGGCAGAAGAACCGCTGTTTACAAGGTTAGCATATTTTACTCCAATCCATTTTGCAAAACTTTTCTCAAATTCATCGGAAAATCTTCCGGTAGTTAACCAGAAATCCAGTGCGGAATCT
>JAFXBH010000148.1 GCA_017521875.1 Oscillospiraceae bacterium | reverse complement strand
GACCGAGGCGAACCTTAATTTTTGCCCCTGCGGGCAAAAATGCAAACGAATCGCTGGCGGGTCACCCCTTGTAAGAGGGGGGACACGCAAACGAATCGACCGCGAGTCGTTGTCAAACATCTCTCCGGGTCAATCGGCGCGAGATTGCGGAAACAACTCTACAGAAAAAAGCACAGCCGGACGAATATGGAACTGCTGACAAACAACAAACACGATCTCTACTCCCAGCCGGGGCGGAATGATTCCATTTTCAATCTTATCCAATGTTTTTATGCCAATCCCCAAGATTTGCGCCATTTCTTTCTTAGAGTAGCCGTAAAACTTCCGCAGACCGGTAATGTTCCGAAAAAGAATCTTCAGTGCTTTTGTATTCATGTGTACCTCCCGACATTTATTTCTATGAGCATTATAGTCATTTTAATGACTATTGTCAAGAGAGAGATTACATAGTAAGATAAATAAAAAATGCAGAGGTACAGTATGATTGATTATAGCCCTTTTTGGGATACGCTTCACAAATCCGATGAAACAACTTATTCATTGATCAAAAAACATCGGATTTCCAGTGCCACCATTGATAAATTGCGGAAAAACAAACCGTTGAATATTACTACGATTGTTGATCTGTGTCGCATATTAAATTGTAAAATTGAAGATATTGTTCTATATAGAGAAGATTAAAGGCGTGTTTTTGAACACGCCTTTTTTGCTGAGAAAGTATGACCGTTTCCCCTGTTGCGTCCCGCATATATTTCTGCTATACTATAATTTGAAATATTATGTTTGCGAGGGTACACTTATGAGAATGCGCAAAATGAAAAACTTAGATAGCCGTATGGAGGCAACATCCGCCTATCGGATCGGCAATCCTGCAGAATATAAGGGCGCATGGCGTTCCCTGAAGAAAGACTGCACCGCCCTTTGGGTGGAAGTGGGCTGCGGCAAGGGTAAATTCACCGCCGAGACCGCTGAAGCAAATCCCGATGTGCTGCTGATTGCTGTAGAACGCTGCCAGGAGGCTATGGTAGTGGCTATGGAAAAGGCACAGTCCATGGGGCTTAAGAATGTGTTTTTCATTGATATGGATGTAGCCGGCATTGAGGATATCTTCGCATTTGGGGAGATGGATCGGTTGTTTATCAACTTTCCCGACCCTTGGCCCAGAAAGAAAAATGCCAAACGCCGGCTTACTTTCCGGACATTTTTGGATAAATACTGCCGCACTGTGAAAGAGGGCGGGGAAATCCATTTCAAGACCGACAACGCCCCCCTGTTTGAATTCTCTTTGGAGGAGTTCGCCTTTTGCGGTCTGCAGGTGAACAATCTCACCCGGAATCTTCACGAAAACGGTATTGTTGGCATTATGACCGGCTACGAAGAAAAATTCCACGCCATGGGCACTCCCATCAACCGGTGCGAAGTGGTGTGCAAACCCTTTGACCTTCCCAAGGAGGAGAAAGTATGTACCACGCAGGAAGCGCAGATGTAATCGTCATCGGCGCAGGACACGCCGGTATTGAAGCCGCGCTGGCCTCTGCCCGGCTGGGTCTGCGTACCATTCTGTTCACCATCAATCTGGATGCGGTGGGCAATATGCCCTGCAACCCGGCCATCGGCGGCACAGGAAAAGGCCATCTGGTGCGGGAACTGGACGCTCTGGGTGGTGAGATGGGACTGGCGGCAGATGCGGCTTGCATCCAATACCGGATGCTGAACAAAGGCAAAGGCCCGGCCGTCCACTCTCTCCGGGCGCAAGGTGACCGGCGGCGGTATCAGGAATACATGAAACACGCCCTGGAACTGCAGGAGAATTTGGAGTTAAAACAGGCCCAAGTAGTGGAAATTTTCACTGAAAACAATGCCGTCACCGGCATTCGCACCAAATTGGGAGCGCACTATGATGCCAAGGCGGTAATCATTGCCACCGGCACATACTTGGACAGCACCGTCATCACCGGTGAGAGCGTAGAATCTGCCGGCCCGGACGGCATGCACGCATCCATTGGTCTGGGGGATAATTTACGGGCCTTGGGTCTGCCTCTGCGTCGGTTTAAGACCGGTACGCCGCCCCGCGTCAACCGCCGGAGCATCGACTTTTCCAAAATGGAACTGCAACCCGGCGACGAAGACCCCGAGCCTTTCTCTTTCCGCACCACCCACAAACTGAACAACCAAGCGGTGTGTTATCTCACCTACACCAACGAGGAGACCCACCGGATCATCCGGGAAAACTTACACCGCTCCCCTATGTATGACGGCACCATTTCCGGCGTCGGCCCTCGGTACTGTCCCAGTATTGAGACGAAAATCGTCCGGTTTGCGGAGAAAAGCCGCCACCAACTGTTCATTGAGCCTTGCGGTCTGGACACCGAGGAGATGTACATTCAGGGATTTTCTTCCAGCCTGCCCGAGGATGTGCAGCTTGAAATGATGCGCACCATCCCCGGCCTGGAAAACGCCCAGATGATGCGCCCGGCCTACGCCATCGAATATGAATGTATCGACCCCACCAGTCTGCTGCCCACCCTGGAGTACAAGAAGATCTCCGGACTCTACGGCGCAGGCCAGTTCAACGGCTCTTCCGGCTACGAAGAAGCGGCAGTACAGGGTCTGGTCGCCGGTATCAATGCGGCGCTGAAATTGCAGGGAAAAGATCCCCTGATCCTCACCCGGGACACCAGTTACATCGGCACACTGATCGACGATCTGGTGACCAAAGGCACAGAAGAACCCTACCGGATTATGACCAGCCGCAGTGAGTATCGTCTGCTCCACCGGCAGGACAATGCGGATCAGCGGCTGACCCACATTGGCGCGGCCGTGGGCCTTGTCCCGCCGGAACAACTGGCGAAAGTGGAAGAAAAATACGCCCAAGTGGCCAAAGAGATCCAGCGGCTGGAAAGTTGCGGCGTTCCCGGCAGTCCTGCCTTGAACGAAATGTTGGCGCTCCGGGAATCCACCCCGGTGGAGAACTCCGCCCGGCTGGCAGATCTGCTCCGTCGCCCCCAGGTGACCTATGCCGACATCGCCCCCTTTGACCCGAATCGTCCGGAACTGCCCCTGTCGGTGACGGAAGAGGTGGAAATTCAGGTGAAGTACGCCGGGTATCTTGCCCGGCAGGAAAAGCAGGTAGCCGAATTCAAGAAAGAAGAATCCCGGCTGTTGCCCAACGACTTGGATTACAACGCCATTGCCGGTCTCCGGCTGGAAGCCAGAGATAAACTCTCCCAAATCCGCCCGGTATCTATCGGACAGGCCAGTCGTATTTCCGGTGTCAGCCCTGCGGACATTGCGGTGCTGCTGATCTACCTGGAACAGAACAATGTATAAAGAAACGCCCCGATTCTTTCCGAATCGGGGTGTTTTATAGGATAAATTTATACTGCTCGAGTCCATTCGGTGAACAAAAAGCCGGGAATCATCCAAATCAGTTGGAACAGGAACACATTCATAGGCGTCAGCAGTTCCAACGCGCTTAGCCCTGCCAGCAGAGCCATAATTCCCAAACCCACCGCGCCGCCAATGATGTGCAGCACCGTACCCAGCCGGCTGGTGGTCCGCAATGCCCGGGCGCCGGTAATGCCATAGGCAATGGGCGCAAGGCCTAAAGATGTGGTCATCAGCAGGGATTGGGTCTCCTCCGGCAGTTCTTTCTGCCGAAGTTCTGCCCGCTCCGGAAAGTCCGGCATCAGCAGCCGTTTGGGTTTCATACCGAATTTACTGCGGATAAATCCGGTTGTCAGCATAAAATCATCGCTGACCAGCACGGGATTCAGTCTTCTGTAAGCATTCAGGGTGGTCAGGCCTGCGGTGGCCGAGGTGGTCTTATCATAACTGACGGCAAACAACCCGCACAATTCCCCTTCGATGGCCACATACACACCGTAACTGACCTTGGCATTTTCCGGCACGTCAATTTCCATATCCCGCAGGAACGATGCCGAACCGATCAGCACCGATTCTCCCTGCACTGTGCCGCCCAGACCGCCGTTTTCATAATGGGTCAGGTCAGTGGCATCAAAATGCCGGCCATTGTAGGTATCCAGCACCTGTTGGAACAGAGGGGACAGGCCGCAGCCATCCGCAGTGATCACGGCAGCAGCGTATGCTACTACCTGATCCGGCTCCCGGGAGCCAAAGTACTTCACGCCGTTGAGCCGCACAGCATCCAAAGGATACAGATCCTGGAATGTCAGGGGGAATGCGGCCTTGCCGCTCAATCCCTCCACGCCCTGCCAACCGCACAGGACAGTGCCCAGTTTGTGCAGCCGGACCTCCAACAGCCAGGCAGGACGGCTATGGGTAACAAAAGCAGTCGCCGGCACAGCCGCCAGCAGAGAAACTGCAGTCACCTGCACACCGGCCGCTACACCGGCAGTCACACCGGCGAAAATGCCGATGGCAAAGGCCACGAACATGGCCACCAGACCGTAGATCTGCAGCCGTTTTTCCGGCTTGCCCACCTGCTGGTAGGTATCCATAAAGTCCTCTACCTGACCTTCTGTGCGGAGCAGGCCCTTCTTACCATCCATATAATCCGGGCAGGCCGCCACACCGTCCAGGCGAACAGCCTTACGCATCGTATCCAGTTGGGAGATCTCCCGGCTTCTGCGATGGTAGGTGCTCCACAGGGACATACACACTTCCAAACTGAAAGCAGCGCAGCAAGGCACCCGCACCTGTCCCAAACAAATCACGCCGTCGATACAGCAGAACAGGAAGGTAACTGCCAACAATGTATTTAAGGTAAACCGTTTTTCAAACAAATCGGTAATACCCTCGATCAATTGGTTATACCCCAGCAGCGCCGATACCAGCATAGCCAAAAACTGGCCAAATACCATCAGCCGCAGCCGGTTATCCTGCACCAGATCCAAGGCATACATCACCGTAGAGCCACCGCAGATCAGCACCACCAACAGGCTCAGGAAGATTGCCGCCTGCAGTTTGCCAACGCCTTTCTCCCACAATTCGTAGTACCGCTTTTCAGGACCTGCTACCAGTTTCTTCTTCAATTCCCGGAAACGGGAACGGGGCTGGAACTGAATGGGCTGGGGCGGAATGTACTCGCCCATAGGCTGGTCGTACTCCGGCTCCCAGTTCTTGGAAAACGGCTCAGAGTGAATGGTATCTCCCGGATTCCAGATCCGCTCCTCCGGATTCTCCTCCGGGGGGATCTCCGGAATTCTCTGGGTGATTTTCTGCCGCAGGCCGTCCAAACGAACGGTATCGCCGGTGACTTCCGATTTTGCCCCTTTCAGTTCTGCCGGGTCGATCCGGCGGGTGGCCTGCAGATCCTCTTCTGTTTCTATGGGGTCGATCCGACGGGTGGCCTGCAGATCTTCTCCGATCCGCTGGGTCTGCTCCAGATTCGCCTCAGTAAACTTCTCAGCATCCAGATCCAGGGTAAATTTCCGGGTCTGCTCCAGATCTTCCTCTGCAACAGGCTCTTCTGCCGGGGCGCTGCCGAATTCTTTTAAAATATCTTCTAAGGATAATTCTTTGTTCTCGTCCATAGATACGCTCCTTATCTCCGCTGGCGCACCGCTTCAAACAACAAAATGGAAGCCGCCGCCGAGGCGTTCAGGGAAGAAATCTGTCCTTTCATGGGAATGTGCACCAGCATATCGCAGTTTTTCCGCACCAACTGGCTCATGCCCTCACCTTCGTTGCCAATGACGATGGCCGCCGGGCCGGACAGATCCGCCTGATACATCGGCACAGAGCCTTCCGCAGCAGTGCCAAAGACCCACACGCCCTTTTCTTTCAGTTCTGCAATGGCGTTATTGATATTGCTCACCTTGGCCACTTTCATATACTCCACTGCGCCGGCAGATGCCTTGGCTACGGCAGCCGTCAGACCTACGCTGCGACGCTTGGGGATAATG
>JAFXBH010000147.1 GCA_017521875.1 Oscillospiraceae bacterium | reverse complement strand
GAATGGGCAGACCCTGGCCGATTTCTTCCACGGTGGTGAAGAATTCCAGTTCCCGGCCCAGCTTGTTGTGGTCACGCTTGAGGGCTTCTTCCTGGGCGGTCAGATAGGCGTCCAGTTCATCCTTGGTGGGGAAACCAATGCCGTAGATTCGCTGAAGCATCTTGCGGTTGGAGTCGCCGCGCCAGTAGGCACCGCAGGATTTGGTCAGCTTAAATCCGTTGTGGCGAAGCCTGCCGGTGTGATCCAGGTGGGGACCGGCGCACAGATCGGTAAAATCACCCTGCGTATAGAAAGAGATAACGGCATCTTCGGGAAGATCCTGAATCAGTTCTACCTTATAGGGTTCGTTCATAGACTGCATATAGGCAATGGCCTCTTCACGGGGCAGTTCCTTCCGCTCCAGACGGATGCGCTCCTTGACAATCTTCTTCATCTCCGCCTCGATCTGAGCCAGATGTTCAGGGGTGAAGGAGAAGGGAGCATCAAAGTCATAGTACCAGCCTTCTTCAATGGCAGGGCCGATGGCCAGTTGCACTTCCGGCCACAGACGCTTGACGGCCTGGGCCATCACATGGGAACTGGTATGCCAGAATGTCTTGCGGTATTCAGGGTTTTCAAATGTGTACAGGTTTTCTTCGCTCATAAATAGTCCTCCTATAGTGTTTTCAGAGGTGCCGGAAAATAAAAAATACCCACCCCCTGAAAGATCAGGGGTGGGATACAGATCGTATTCCACGGTTCCACCCTGGTTGCGAATTGCTTCGCCACTCATTGACGCGATAACGGGCGCTCCCGACCGGCCATTTCCAACCGGTGGCTCAGAAGTGGTATCGTGCCGGTGCGCATACAAGACCCTTGCACCAAAACGGGTCTCTCTCTGGGAAGGCTGCCGGAACGCGTGTCTTCGTCATTGCTTTTTACCCAGCCAATATAACACACATTACAAAGATTGTCAATCCTGCCGGGCAAAATCCGGGCAAAGTGGAGGAGCGAAAACCGGAATTCCCGTTTTTTTATCGGCCAGGGGAGGAAAAAATGATGAAAATGGTTAAAAATGGTTTACCATAATCTGTAAAATAGTTTATTTTACAGAAGGTTACATATTTTTCCAATTTTGCCTAAAAAGGACAGTAAATCTACCATATATTGTGGTATATTTCACCAAAAAACACGAGAAATTGACAAGGAGTTAACATAAAATGTAATTATTTATTTCGAAAAAAGTTGTCATTTTCTTGCTTTTTTCAGGAAAGACTTGACTTTTTCGGAATTTTTGTTATAATGATACTGCAATCCGGCTAAGGATTGTATTTCTTTGTAACTATTTGATACCATATATTGTGGTAGAGATTTTGAAATCTTGTGAAAGGAGGTACTACAATGGATTTACTGACGCCCTTTGTCATTCGCAGAAAGTACAGCGCTGTGAAGGTCCTGGCTTTTCTGCTGGCAGTCGTATGTCTTGTAGGCACCCTTTCCCAAACAGCACAGGCACACACATTTGTGATTACAGATGGCGATGCAGTGACCGTACACACCACTTACGCCTCCGATCCCGCTAAGGTGCTCCAGGAGGTTGGTGTGGACTTGTCTGTGGACGATACATACACCACCGAAACCGTTGCAGGTGTTTCTGAAATTAAAGTGAAGCGTATGCAGTACTTTAAGATCCACTACGGTGGAGAGACTCTGCGGGTCAACGGTTACGGTGAACGCTTGGATTCTTTGTTCGTTCGTTTGGGAATTTCGATTGATGACGATGTTGCAGTTTCCCTGCCTTTGAATACCATGACCTATGACGGTATGGAGGTTTGGGTGGATCACCGTGGCCAGACCACAGAGAGTTATACTGTGGAAGTGCCTTTCACCACCACTTACTGTGAGGATCCTACTCTGCCTCTGGGTGAGGAGAAAGTCCTGGTAGCCGGCAAGAACGGCCTGGTGCTGTGTACTGCCAATGTTACCTATGTCAACGGCGAGGAGACCAGCCGCAATGTTTACCAGCAGACCGTGACCCAGGAGCCTGTGAATCAGGTAGTTGCCCGGGGTACCGGCGAGCAGGTTGGTCAGATTTCTGACAAGCCCCTGATCGGTGACGGTGTGATCGTTCTGCCCACCGGAGAGGTGCTGACCTATATCCGCAAGGATCAGTTTGTGGCCACCGCCTATACCCATTTCGATGCCGGCTGTGACGAGTACACCGCCAACGGCACCCAGGTGAAGTGGGGTGTGGTAGCAGTAGACCCCTCTGTGATTCCTTATGGCACCCGTATGTTTATCGTGACCAATGACGGCAGTTATGTTTACGGCCTCAGCACCGCAGAGGACTGCGGCGGCGCCATTCAGAACAAGCGTCTGGACCTGTATATGCCCACACTGGAGGAGGCATTCAAGTTTGGTATCCGGGATTGCACTGTGTATTTCCTGGGTGACGCAAACTGGAGAGCAAACTGATTTGAATTTGTAATATTGTTGCAAAACCGCCTTTTTTCTGTTATGATAGCAGAAGAAAGGCGGTCTTTTTATGATTGATGTATGTGATATTCAGGTGATGAAGCCGTTGCTGGCAGAGCACGGTTTCCATTTTTCTAAGGCAAAAGGTCAGAACTTCCTCATTGCCCGGTGGGTACCGGAACGGATCGCAGAGGAATCCGGCGTGGATGCAACCGCAGGCGTGTTGGAGATCGGCCCGGGAATCGGTCCGCTGACCCAGCAACTGGCGCTCCGGGCAGGGAAAGTCTGCGCCGTAGAACTGGATAAGCGGCTGGAGCCGATTTTAAACCTGACTGTTGGAGAATTTTCCAATCTGGAGATCGTATGGGATGATGTGCTGAAGCAGGATATCTCCGCGCTGGTGGAGGATAAATTGGGCGGCCTGCGGCCCATGGCTTGCGCCAACCTGCCCTACTATATCACTTCGCCTATTCTTACAGCCCTGCTGGAAGCGGAGTGCTTCGATGCAGTGACGGTTATGGTGCAGAAGGAAGTTGCCTTAAGGATTGCCGCAAAGCCCGGCACAGCGGACTATAGCGCTTTTACGGTGTTTTGTCAGTTTTACGCCCAACCGGAGATCCTCTTTGATGTACCGGCGCACTGTTTCCTCCCGCAGCCAAAGGTGACCTCTGCGGTGGTGATGTTGAAAGTGCGGAAAAGTCTGCCCTGGGAGATCTTGGACAAGGCCACCTTCTTCCGGACGGTCAGAGCCAGTTTCGCCATGCGTCGGAAGAAACTGCAGAACGGCTTGGCTGCCGGTTTCCCGGAATTGGGAAAGGAAGCGGTGGGACAGGTGATCGCAGAATGCGGTCTGCCGGAGAATGTCCGGGGTGAAACGTTGGACATTGGCCAGTTTGCCCAACTCGCCAATGCCATTTACAGGAGAAAAAACCATGATTGAATTTTTGTTTTTGGATTTGGATGACACGATTCTGGATTTTCACAAGGCGGAACGGTTGGCCTTGGGGAAGACATTTCAGTCCTTCGGTTTAGCGCCTACCGATGAGGTTATGAGCCGGTACAGTCTGATCAACAAAGCCCATTGGGAGCGGCTGGAGCGGAAAGAACTGACCAGGGAAGAGGTACTGGTAGGCCGGTTTGATACGTTGTTCCGGGAGTTCGGCCTGCAGGTAGATCCGGAGGCCTGCGCCAGACGGTATGAGGATAATCTGTCTGTGGGACATTACTTTCTTCCCGGTGCAGAAGAGGCGCTGGAAGCCCTCAGCAAGAAATACAAACTGTACTTAGCCAGCAACGGCACGGCCAAAGTTCAGGCCGGCAGATTGGCCAGCGCCAACATCAGCCGGTTTTTCCAGGAGATCTTTGTCTCCCAGGAAATCGGCGCCAACAAGCCGGATATTTTATATTTCCAACGGTGCTTTGCAAGAATTCCGGGATTTGATGTCAAAAGATCTATGATCGTAGGTGATAGCCTGACATCGGATATCCTGGGTGGAATCCAGGCTGGAATGGCCACTTGCTGGGTGAATCCTCAGGGAAAGCCCGGTCGGGAGGACATTCGGCCGGATTATGAGATTGCAGCCCTTTCTCAGTTGGAAGAACTGCTGGAGCGTATTTGATTTTATAGCCGCCAGGTACGCCTGACGAAAAGACCCGGTATCGTCGACCAAACGATACCGGGTCTTCTCGCAAAAAAAAGGAGATAAGAAAATGGAAAGGGAGATGATTTGTACTGTTACTATAGCATATTGATTTATAATAATCAATAGAAACTTTTACAAAATACACATTATTATAATATTTCAACTAAAACAAAAGGGAAAAATTTACATATTAAGTAATTTGTCAAACTAAGTGCAACACTTTTTGAAGTTCAAGATCCCAAAGGTGTTGAGCTGAAACGAAATTAAGAACCTTGCGAGGCCTGGCGTTGATTAACGCCAGGTTTCGTTTTAGTGTAGCTGGACTGACCCTG
>JAFXBH010000014.1 GCA_017521875.1 Oscillospiraceae bacterium | reverse complement strand
ATTCCTCAATCTGTTTTTCTGCTTCGGCGATCAGGCGGTCTTTTAAGTTCTCGATGATCTTTGGCATAGTGCCTCCTTTTTGCGAACGTGTTCATATAAATGTAGTATAATCGGTTATCTATGGAATGTCAATGTACAATAGCAATTGCAAAAAGCAGTTTTTTCGTATATCATTGTAGCAGAATCAGGAAGGGAGGTATCGCTGTGCCAATCATCACGTTGCCTGAAAACAACAAAAAGCTTTCTGCGGCCGCAGGAACAAATCTGCTGGATGTGCTGAAGGAAAATGGAATCTATCCGGATGCCCCCTGCGGAGGGAATGGCACATGCGGCAAGTGCACACTGCTGGTAAACGGCACGGAAGTGCTTGCCTGCAAAACGGTGGTTGACCGGGATATGACAGTGGTGCTTCCCCAGGCGGAGATTCGTATTTCACAGGAGCGTTTTTGCGCGGAACAAGGCGTTGATCCTCTTGGAGATGGCTATCTTTTGGCTTTTGATATTGGTACGACCTCTGTGGTTTGCGTCTTGCTGGATGGAAAGACCGGCAGAGAACTGGCTCAAAGCAGTATGCTGAATCCGCAGGTTGCTTATGGCGCCGATGTGATCACCCGGATTCAGCAGGCTGTGCAGGGAAATCTTGCGCTTTTGACGCAGCTGATCAGACACGCAATGACCGATTTGATCCAAATGGTCTGTGACGATGCCGGTATTTCTCCCCAAAAGGTTGATGTAGTTTCCGTTGTGGGAAACCCTGCTATGCAACAATTGTTTTTGGGTATCTGTCCGGATAATTTGTCTGAGGTTCCCTTTGCGCCTGCCTTGACAGAGGCAAAGGCCGTTTCGTGCAAAGAGATTTTGCCAATCTGCCCGGCGGCACAGTTGCTGATCGTGCCGGACATTGCGGGCTTTATTGGCGCGGATACCGTAGGCTGCCTGCTGGCTACCAAGCTTTATGAAGATGACGCACTGACCTTGCTGGTGGATATCGGCACAAACGGCGAAATGGTCTTAGGGAACCGAAATGGTATGCTCGCCTGCGCCACCGCTGCCGGACCTGCTCTTGAGGGGGCAAACATCCAATTTGGTATGCGGGCAGTGCCAGGTGCGATTGATCATGTTTGGACGGAAGACGGAAAAATCCTGTGTTCTGTGATCGGAGATGGAAAAGCCAAGGGCATTTGCGGCTCCGGCCTGGTGGACGCGGTTGCCGCAGGTCTCCAACTGGGACTGATTAATAAACGGGGCAGGATATTGACCGACGACCATGTTTTCCCACTGACGGAAGGGGTTTACCTGACCCAAGAGGATATTCGCCAGGTACAGCTGGCCAAGGGCGCGATCTATGCGGGTATCGCATTGCTTGCCAAACAATTGGGCATAGAAATCGAAGAAATTCAAAAAGTGCGGCTTGCCGGTGCGTTCGGTAGCTTCTTAAATCCGGAAAATGCCTGCCGCATCGGCCTGTTGCCGGAGATGCTTCTGCAAAAGATCGAAACTGTAGGAAACGCGGCACTCAGCGGCGCAAAAATGCTGGCGCTATCTCCTGTGCTGCTTCCTTTTACACAGAAGCTGACCGAAAAAACAGAATCTTTGGAACTGGCAAGTCTGTCATTGTTCCCGAAGACCTTTGCCAAGGCGATGCTGTTCCGGGAAGAAGATGTTTTGGCTCGATGGGCCGAAAAAGCGAAAACGATGGGGTTTGAGGTGGCAGTGCCGCTTGACCCGCAGACACTGGTTGCCCGGAAGGATGTACGCGCCATGTGCGTAGAGGATAAGTGCGGCGCGTACAACAAAAACTGGACCTGCCCTCCCGCAATTGGGTCTGTGGAAAAATGCCAGCAGCAGATGCGACAATACAAACGGGGGATCCTTTTGCAAACCGTAGGTCATCTGCAAAAAGCAGTGGACTCCAAATGTTACCGTGAGACAGAGCAGCGGCACATGAAAAACTTTTATGCCCTCGCGGAAGCAATCCGGAAAGTGCATCCGGATGCGCTGTGTTTGGGCGCAGGTGGCTGCAGAATCTGTAAGCAGTGCGCCTATCCAGAACCTTGCCGTTTTCCGGATAAGGCAGTTTCCGGTATGGAAGGTTATGGTCTTTTTGTGACCCAGGTCTGCCGGGATGCCGGTATCCCCTATCACCACGGCGATAGGACTATTACCTACACAGCGTGTGTTCTGTTTTAAAGTAATATAGAAAACAAACGCACCGATTGGAGGATTGCTTCCTCAATCGGTGCGTTGATTTTTGCAAGTTTGGCTCTCCGGTTTCATTGGTGAAGCGTTGGTAAAAGTCCTTTTGGAAAGCGAATTTCCTTAGAGACACAAGGGTTTTTCAGAATTTGGGGAAATCCTCCCATGGCAGATGAATAAAACTTTGTACATAAACATTTCCACCCTTGCGTGTCATGGCGAGAGCGTCGCAAGACGCGACGTAGCAATCTCCTGCGTTTGGCTTTTATCGGAGATATTGTAACACGGAAAACGTCCAATTGCAACTCATAGGGGCAGATGCCCGCATCTGCCTGCGGGACGATTCTTGCATCGTCCCCTACACCCCGTCGGCAAGGGGTACGCTGCTGCCTCTATTTTAGCTGCATTTGCAGTTAAGGGCGGGCAGCGGTAATTTATGATGGACGCAGAATTTCTTGATTTCTCTCTGCTATTAAGTTATATTTTTAGTAGATGATTTCAAAGGAGGGTTTCCTATGTCTGACTGGCGATTGAATGGGCAAGAAGAATATCTGTCCAATAAAACCTTATATAAGATTACATTCCCAGCATTCTGGGAAACTGCCTACAAAGATAAAAACGCCTTTTTCCAAAAAATCGAACAATATGCCAAAAAACATGTTGAAGCAACAAACCGTGGGCATGAATTTCTTGAAGGAGAAAAAGTTCAACACTTCTGGCATGAGCATTGCGAGTTCTGTTGGGAGAAGGCATTGACCGACAAGACATGCACATTCTATTGCACCGAAGACATGTACCACTGGATATGCAAAGAATGTTTCAATGACTTTCGAGAGAAGTTTGCGTGGCAGGTGAAATCTGCGGAGGATTTATTCCGCTAATCAATCGGGAGGTTATGCTATGGTTTCGAGAATCATTGGAAAGAAGTTCAATAATGTTGGCCGTTATATGGATATGCTTGGTTTACTCTTAGGAGAGACATATACGATTATTAATTCTAAAGGAAAACAGGTTCAAGCTGCGGAGTATGCTATTCACTTTCAAACACAATGGCGTTTTCGGCAAGATAACACAATTCTTTTGGCATCAAGGGATGTATATGAGCCTTACTGCGAAGATGTTCCCGAGGATTGGCAATATGACTTAAAAGGGCGACCCGATGAGCTGAGCAGTGTTTTTGATGTGCAAGCAAAGGCACTCAAAGCCAAAATGCAGGATGCTGTGGTAACAGAATGCAGACTTTCTCCTGTGAATGATATGGTTATTGTCTTTTCAAATGGAGTGGTTTTAGAGCAATTTATGCCAGCCACCAGAAAAGATGAAGAGTGGCGACTCATAGACTACAAAAAGGACGAGCATATTGTATGCTACGAAGAAGATGGCCCTTTTCCCATAGAATAATAAAAGCAGCCGCTGGCCTAATGGTCAGCGGCTGCTTTTTTCTATATCAGTTGTTGTTCGTTGATGATCAGTTTGAACTGGAGACCCAGTTTTTCTGCCGCTCTGCGGCACAAAACCATACGCTGCAGGAAAATCTCAAAGTATTCCATCACAGAGCCGTACTTAGTATCAACGGTCAGTTTCAGTTTCACAAGGGTCTTGTCCTCGTTGATCTTCAAGGAAGACTTCTTAACAGAGTAGTTCACACGGTCGTGGATATCAAAGGTAGAGAAATCCTTGTTTCTGACCCGGCTGCGGCGCACATCTGCCTTGTCCGCCAGGAACATAGCGGCGGCCACTGCATTTACCGGCACGCCTGTACCCTCATCGTGATTGCCAATGGCAGTAACAATGGTAGCCACTTCGGCTGGGTCGCAGCCCATATCGTTGAGAATGCTCCAGGCCATCACCGCGCCGGACTGGGAATGATCCTTCCGGTTTACCAAATTGCCGATATCGTGGAGATAGCCGGCAATCTTCGCCAGTTCAACGGTTCGTTCATCATATCCCATAGTTTGCAGAATATAACCGGCGGTTTCCGCCACGTGCATTACATGCGCAAAACTGTGTTCCGTATAACCCAATGCATCCAAAGATTCGTCAGCACGGATAATATATGTTTTGATCGCTTCACTTCTGATAATTTCTTCGTATGTCAGCATCTTCATACCTCCTTTTCGGGTATTATATCACATAGGCACAGTAAAAAGCAGTAGACTTGCCAAGAATTTACAAAGATTTTACCAACGGGGAACTGTGTTCGCTCAAGGCTTTCCGGAGTTTTCTCCGCACACGGTTAATATTGCGTTCAAAATCACCGTTATTCAGTAGCGATGCGATCACCAGTTGCTCAAAGGTGGGAACGGTACAGGCGTAAAAACCCAGTCGCTGCCGGAATGGGGCGACAAGACTCTTGGGCAGTACCATATACCCCACACGCAAAGCAGGTGAAATGGTTTTTGAGAAACTGTTCATATAGATCACATCCTCCGAACCGGACAGGGAAAACAGGGTGTCCTCCGGTTTGGTAGAGACGGAGAACTCCGATTCAAAATCGTCTTCAATGATGTACCGGTTGCCCTGCTTCATCCAACGGATATACTCAAAGCGTTTGGAGGCCGACGCGGTGACGCCGCTGGGGAAACTTCTGTAGGGCGTGGTATGCAGCACATTGGCATTTGTATTGGCCAGAGCAGTGCTGTCGATGCCGTCATGGGACAGTTTCAGGGACTGGAGCGGCACTTCCGCCGCCCGGTATACCTGCTGGATCTTCTCATAAGAAGGGTCTTCGATGCCGTAGATCCTCTCACGGCCCAGCAATTCAATGATCAGTCCGTACAAATATTCCGCGCCGGATCCAATCACAATCTGGTCAACAGTGATGTGCATACCCCGGTTTCTGGCCAGATACCACGCCAGCGCCTCCCGCAGTTCCACACATCCCTCCCCCGGAGATTGTTCCAATATCCGTTCTCCGTAAACTGCCAGCACATTTCGCATCGTCTTGCTTAACACCGAGAAAGGAAAGTCCGGGTAACTGTGGGAATGCAACGGCTGGGGAGATGGCTTGGCAATCTCTCTTTCGGCCACAGAAAAGCCGTCGGAAGACTTAAAAATCACGAAATAGCCGCTCCGCTCTCTGGCTTCCACATACCCTTCGTCTGTCAATAACCCGTAGGCGTGTTCCACGGTAACGGTGCTGGTATTGGTCTCTGCCGCCAAGAGCCGCTTGGATGGAAGTTTTGCGTTATGTTCCAACACCCCGGATATGATATCTTCCTTGATTTGGTTATAAATCTGCAAGTAGGCCGGGCGTATGGTTTTATCCACTTTGTATTTCATCTGGTTATATTTATTTCTCCTATTTTGACTATTTTTATATTACCAGTTTTAGTATACACTAACTGCAGAAAAATAACAAGGAGGACATTTCCATGTCTTACAAGAAAATTCTCACCATTCAGGATATCTCCTGCGTCGGTCAGTGTTCTCTGACGGTTGCTCTGCCTATTCTGTCCGCCTGCGGTATGGAGACTTGCATTCTGCCCTCTGCCGTTCTCTCCACCCACACAGCCGGATTCAGCGGATTTACATTCCGGGATCTGACTGACGATATGCCGGATATTCAGAAGCACTGGCAGAAGGAAAATATTCGCTTCAGCGCCATTTACACCGGCTATCTGGGTAGCACTAAGCAAATCGACTATGTGAAAGACATTCTGCAGACGATGGGCACGGAGGACTGCGTTCGCGTAGTCGATCCTGCTATGGCAGATAACGGCAATCTGTATCCCGCTTTTGATATGGCCTATGTGGAGGCTATGAAAGTCCTTTGCGGTGCGGCAGATATTCTGATCCCCAACATCACGGAGTCCTGCTTCCTGGCAGATGTTCCCTATCAGGAGACCTATGACGAAAATTACATCCGGGGTCTTTTGGAGAAACTGGCGGCTTTGGGCGCAAAGACCATCGTGCTGACCGGTGTCAGTTATACCCCGGGTAAAACCGGCGTGGTGGTTTACGAAAACGGCGAAATGGCCTACTATCAGCACGATAAGATCTCCAAGGGTTGCCATGGCACCGGTGATGTTTACGCATCTGCCTTTGTGGGTGCGCTGATGAACGACAAAACCGTTCAGGAATCCGCCAAGATTGCCGCAGACTACACCGTCAAGTGTATTGAAAATACCCAGGGTGACAGTGACCACTGGTACGGCGCCAAGTTTGAGACCGCTTTGCGGGATCTGATTGATATGGTACAATAACATAATAAATCATCGCGTGGTGTCACCTGTTGGACACCACGCGATTTCTTTACTGCTTCATTTCCATATAGGGCAGGACGTCAAATCCGCATTTTTCATAGATACGGATGGCCCGTGTATTCTCCTGCTCCACTTCCAGACGGAAAACCCAGCCGGGATATGCGGTTTTGATAAAATGCAGAAACCGGCTGCCGATTCCCTGTCCCCGGAAGGGTTCTTTTACATACAGGTCTTCGATCCAGATACAGGGTTTTCCGAACTCGGTAGAATAACTTTTAGCCACCATCGCGTATCCCTGTGTGACACCCTTTTCTTCCAGCATATACCCTTCCAAATACGGGCTGTCGCTGAGGCAGGTATCCACATCCTGCCGGAAAATCTCTTCCGAGCCGTCGCTTAATACGGCGGGAGATGCGTAGAACACCCGCATCATTTCCAGCACGGTTTCTCTGTCATCTGGGGTCATATTTCGAATGTCGACGGACATAGTCTTTCTCCTTTGTTTACAGCAATGTTTCATCGTAAACAGCCCGGCTGCCGCCTATGAATTTCGGGCGGGTTCTGGCTGCCACCACCAAGGCTTCGCCGATTCGGTTGTTTTCCAGTCTCACCGGTACTGCCACTTTCTTCAGGTGCATTCCAATCAGGGTCAGGCCAATGTCCAGTCCTGCATCGGCCCGGATTTCCTCCACCGCAATCGGGTCTTGAAAAGCAGCATAGGCCGCCGTTGCCAGCGACCCGCCGGCTTTGGGTTGGGGCACTACATTGACCGTCTCTGCGCCGGGCAGAGCGGCTCGCTCTGTGATGACGGCTCTGTTCAAATGCTCGCAGCACTGAATGGCCAGATAAAAGCCCTTTTCTCCGGCAAAATCCTGCAGCGCCGCAAACATCTCTTTCGCAGTATCGGGATTGGAATTGGTGCCGATTTTCGATCCCAACACCTCACTGGTGGAGCATCCAACCACCACAATATTGCCGGGTTTTATATTTGCCTTTTCCACCAGTTCTTCTATGGCAGACCGGGTCTGTTGATAAATCTGTGTCATTTTGCTTTCCTCCGGGGATTTCTTTTTGCTTATTATAGCGGTATCCCCGTTGGATTTCAACCAAAATCCTGCCACAACGCCTTGCTTTTCTGATGATTGGGCAGTATAATCCAGTTATACACCCCTAAAAACAGGAGATATTATGGAACACCAGTATGTATTCCGGGCAATCCGGCAAGAGGAGATTCCTCTGATGTATCAAATGATTCTGAACAGAATGGCCTGGATGGATCAGGTGGGTATTTCCCAGTGGAACAAAACCCATTATGACACGGTCTATCCCCTGTCTTATTATGAGCAAAAACGGCTGGAAGGAGAGGCATTTGTGCTGGAAGATACCCGCGCCGGAGAGATCGTCTGCGCAGGTGTTTTGAAAAAGGAAGACGCCAGGTGGCCCACAGAAGCGCCGGCGCTGTATTTGCACCATTTTGTCACCAAGGTAGAGCACAAGGGTGTGGGGGCCATTTTTTTGGAACTGGCGGAGCAGTATGTAGTGTCTACCGGGCGGTCTTTGATGCGGTTGGACTCCGCGATGGGCAACACCACCCTTGCTGACTATTACGGATCAAAGGGGTATGTGCCGGTAGGCACTTGTGTGGATGGCCTTTACAAAGGAATCTTGCGGGAGAAATTACTTGTAAAACAGAATCTCTGATTCTCCCATAACAGCAAAAATCAGAAAGGAATCGATCAATTATGCGTAGAGAAAAGAAAGTCAGCGAGTCTATGACTCAGCAGCAGTATCTGGTGCGGCCTATGCATATGAATCACTATGGCAGACTCTTTGGCGGAGAACTGCTGAAATGGATTGACGAACTGGCCGGCATTGTGGCCACCCGCCACTCCAATGCTATGGTCACCACCGCTGCCATTGATAATCTGCAGTTTCAAGCCCCGGCTCACGAGGGTGATATGGTGGTTTTACAGGGCATGGTCACCTATGTGGGTCGCTCCTCTATGGAGATCCGGGTGGATACCTACACCGAAACCCTGTCCGGTCAGCGGAAAATGATCAACCGGGCCTACATTGATATGGTGGCCATTGATGCACAGGGTCAGCCGGTAGAAGTGCCGGGGCTGATTTTGGAGACACCGGAACAGGAACTGGAATACGAAGCCGCCGCCAAACGGAAAGCGTTGCGAAAGCAACGGCGGCAGGACGGATTTTAAGAAATCACAGGGGTCGAAGATCGACCCCCGTTTTTTTGTATATTTCTGCGCACTGTGGTAAACACTACCTGTGAACACAAATACAGGAGGTTTTTCCATGAATTCTATTCGTATTACCAGCCTGATGCTGGCCGTTTGCTGCCTGCTGGGACTGGGTCTTTGCGCCAGCGCCACCCAAGTGGACTGCGACGATGTATACTGTTTTACCGAAAATGACTTTTCTCAGGAAGAGGAGTCCGTAAAGGGCATCTGCATCACCGGTCTGCCCCAACCGGCTGCCGGCACCGTACTGCTGGGTAATCGGGTACTGCGTCCCGGCGATATCCTCACCGCAGAGCAGTTGCAGCAACTGACTTTCCACCCCCTGCGCACAGAAGAGGACACCCAAGCGGTGATCTCCTATCTGCCTATCTACCAGGGTCGGGTAGAATCTGCTGCCACTATGACCATCGGCATTCGGGGCAAAGAAGACAAAGCCCCGGTAGCGGAAGATTTTGCCATTGAGACCTATAAAAACCTGCCCGCTGACGGCCGGTTGAAAGCCTGCGACCCGGAGGAAAAAGAACTGACCTTTACGGTAGTGCGTGGGCCGAAACGGGGTACTGTAGAGGTACAACAAGACGGCACATTCTCCTACACCCCCAAGAAGAATAAGGTGGGCGTGGATTCCTTCACCTACACCGCCACCGATCCTGCAGGCAATGTATCCCGAATCGCCACTGTGACGGTGCAGATTCTGAAGCCCACCGATGCACGGCAGTACACCGACACCGTAGGCCACGATGCCCGTTTTGAAGCGGAATGGATGCGGAATACAGGGTTGTTTGTAGGCGAGGAAGTGGGTGGCAACAGTTTCTTCTACCCTGACAAGACCGTCAGCCGTGAGGAATTTTTGACCATGGTCATCAAGGTTCTGGATATCCCTTTGCAGGACACCTCCGATATAGAATTCCCCAAGAATACACCCCAGTGGCTGAAACCCTATCTGGCTGCTGCCCAGCGCAGCGGTCTTTTGGAGAATCTGCAGGATATGGAGACTATGTCTGATCCCATCACCGGCGCAGAGGCTGGGGTAATGCTGCAAAACGCATTGGATCTGACCGTCAGCAGCGATCTTTTGGAAAGCGAGCAGACGGCCGCAATGGACGATACGGTTCCTGCGTGGGCAATGGCCAGTCTGACTGTTCTGGCAGAAAACGGTGTGGAACTGAACGGCTCCGCTCCCCTGACCCGGGGCGCTGCGGCCGAAACCTTGTATCAGGTCAGCCGCATTGCACCGGAAGCCCCCGGTATGGCGGTTTTCCGTATGCAGCAAAAATAAAACAAGGGGGCATATCAATGCCCCCTCTTTTTTATACAGAAACTCTTGCCTTATTTAGTTTGTCTGCATAGCAGAACAGGAAAAATCCAATCACAAACAGTACGGCAATAGAGCCTACTGCCAGGCCGGTATTGGCGATCGGCAGGCCAAAAAGTTTGAAGGACATACCCTCTGTCACCTGACTCATTACCGCCACCAAGGTGGTACCCACAAACGATGCGCCCTTGCCGCAGATGTCCATCAGGCCATAATACTCGCCGCTTTGCTCCGGAGGAATGATCTTACCCAGGTAGGAACGGCTCAGTGCCTGAATGCCGCCCTGGAACATACCCACCAGCACTGCCAGCAGCCAGAACTGCCACTGCACCATCAAAAATACCGCAAAGATCGCAATGCCGGTATAGCAGAGAATGCAGATCTTGATCAGCAGGCCGGTATCGTACTTGGCAGAAAATCTGCCAAAAATAATGGAACAAGGGAACGCCACGATCTGGGTCACCAGCAGGGCCAGCAACAGACCTGTGGTATCCAAACCCAAGGACTTTCCGTAGGCGGTAGCCATATCAATGATGGTGTACACACCGTCGATAAAGAAGAAAAATGCCAGCAGATACACGAAGATGTGTTTATGTTTCTTGGCTTCCCGGAAGGAGCGGGCCAGTTGCCGGAATGTCTCAGCGATGGGGTTGCCCTTACACTCTTGGTATGCGCTTTGTTTGTACTGTCTGGAAAGGGGCAGGCTGCACACCAGCCACCACACAGCCGTGATCATAAAGGACAGAATCAGGCCGGTCACCTGACTGATACCAATCAGTTCATATCCCAGCACCACTGCCAGGCACAATACAAACGGAATCACCGAGCCGATATAACCCAAAGCGTAGCCCAAGGTGGACACCCGGTCCATTTTATCGTAGTCGGAAATTTCCGGCAGCATAGAATCGTAAAACACCAGGCTGGAGGAATAACCCACCTTGGCGATGACGAAGATCACCAGGAAGGATAGCCAACTCCAGGCCACGCCCATCATGGCGCAGCCCACCACACCCAAAAGCATACTGATGATGAACAGTGGCTTTTTGTATCCCCGTCGATCTGCCAGCGTACCGCAGATGGGGCCCAACACAGCCACCAAAATGGTTGCCACCGAGCCGGCATATCCCCAATAAGCCAGATAATCTGACTCGCTGAGGTTTGCTTTTCCTGCCAAATAATCAAAGTAAATTGGCAGCAAAGTGGCCACCAGCAAAATAAATGCGGAATTGGCAATGTCGTAGAGGATCCAACTTTTCTCCAGTTTGGTCAGGCGAAATTTCATTTATATTCCCTCTCTGTCTCTTTTCAGGAATTTTTCCCCAGAATTCCTGTTTTGTAAAAATCCCCGGCGTTGCCGCCGGGGAAAATATTTATTGATAGGAAATGTCGTGCTTAATGCCTACGATGGCAGCATAAGTAGTACCGGTTTCCAGCACCAGGGGTGTACCATCTGCCAAGGTGTAGGTATAGGGGCTGCGGAGGCTCTCTCTATTCCACAAAATGGGAACGATCTGGCCATTGATGGCTGCGTAACCCTCACCGCTGCCGATGGTCTCATAAAGTTTGTGCATACCGTCGGAGTGATACCACTGCTTGGTGTACAGCACCAACACATTCTTGAAGGTCACAGCCTCGCCGGTGTTACCGTCAATATGCTCCATACCGTGAATGTTGACATCGTACAGTCCGGTAGAAGCATCATATGTCAGAACAGTCTTCTTACCCGCCTTGAATTTTACGGTAATGGTCTCTGCCTTTTCACCGGCAAGTACGACATCGTCTTCAAACTCCAGACCGAAGGTCTTGTCTGTGGGGGTGTAATAGCCGTAAGCCTCAATGGCGGCCTGCAACTTTTCACCGCTGGTAAATAGCGTATGTTCCCAGGCATAGCCGCTGTTATAGCGATCTAAATCCCGGAAGAAGTATTTACTGTCAGCATCGATATGCTCCCAGTTTTCAATTCTGTCGTAGGATTCACCGTAACGGCCGGCCAGAGCCAGTCCGGGACTGCCGCCGCAGTGGATCAGAGGCGCATCATAGGACACAGCCACACTGTTAAATGCGGTACGAGCACTGCGGATAGGGCCGATTTCAGCCACATTGGACAGATCAGAGAATACGGCCAGGCAACGGGTAATGTCGCCTTCTACCTCGATCTCATAGAGGATATCCGCCTGGCTGATGCCCTTCTGGGGCATGGCTTTCTTCAGGTTGTTGATCATAACCGCCACGATCTGCCCCTCCCAGGGAGACTCCAACGGCGAACCGGTGAGAGGATGACGGTACAGAACCACAGGCTCGGTCTCTACGGTAGGCTCGGTAGGTTCGGTGGTAGGTGCGGTGGTGGGTTCAGTGGTAGGTTCGGTGGTAGGCTCTGTGGGTTCCGGGCGCTTGCCGCAAGCGCATAACAGCATACACAGGACCAACAACAAAACTAAAATACGTTTCATATTGTCATCCCTCTTTCTCTCTATATATGTGTGATATTGTACCAAACATCCCGGCAAAAATCAAGACGGGAGAATCTGGAACTTTCTAAATTCTATGCTTTTCTTTTGGGAAAAATTATGGTATTATAAAAGGAAAGTAAAAGGAGGAGTAGGCCGTGGTGCTCAAAGAATTTTTTCAGCAGAATAATCGGGTAGCCCTGGCTTTCTCCGGTGGCGTAGATTCAGCCTATCTTCTGTACGCCGCCAGCAGACTGGGAGCAGAGGTAAAAGCCTACTATGTAAAGACCCCTTTTCAGCCTCAGTTCGAATACGAAGACGCTTTGCGTCTGGCTGCGCAGTTGCAAGTGCCTATGGTCACTTTGGAACTGGACGTTCTTTCTGACGATACCGTTACCGCCAATCCCCAAAATCGGTGTTACTTCTGTAAAAAACAGATTTTCTCTGTCATTTTGGAACAGGCAAAAAAAGACGGTTTTCCCCTGGTCATCGATGGCACCAACGCCTCTGACGATGTGAATGACCGGCCGGGTATGCAAGCCCTCGGGGAACTGGGCGTTCGCTCTCCCCTGCGGGAATGCGGACTGACCAAGCCGGAAATTCGGAAACTGTCCAAAGCGGTGGGGCTTTTCACCCACGACAAGCCGGCCTACGCCTGTCTTGCCACCCGGATTCCCACCGGCACAGCCATTACGGCAGAACTGCTGGAAAAGACAGAAAAAAGCGAGGCTTTTTTGATGGGTCTTGGCTTTTCCGATTTCCGGATTCGACTGCTGGGAGACGCTGCCCGGATTCAGGTGAAAGAAAAACAGATCCCCCTGCTGATCAAACATCGGCAGGCGATCATTACAGAACTAAAGAAGCATTACAGCGCAGTCCTTTTGGATTTGGAGGTGCGTGCATGAATACAGATATTCGAATCCTTTTGCAGGGTGTGCAGGACGGCAGTGTCAGTGTAGATGAAGCCCTTTTGCAATTAAAGCAGCAACCTTTTGCTGACCTTGGATACGCCAAAGTAGACCTGCACCGACCGGTACGGCAAGGCACCAACGAAGTGATCTACGGCGCAGGGAAAACCCCGGAGCAGATCATCGGCATTTTGCAGGCCATGGCAAAAAACGGCCAGAAAAATGTGCTGATCACCCGGCTGGACAAAGAAAAAGCAGATGAAATCAGCAAAACCGTTGCCATTACCTATTATGAAACTGCCAAGGTTGCCATCGCAGGACAGATGGCTGCCCCCAGCGGTATGGGCAAAATCGTGGTGGCCACCGGTGGCACCAGCGACATT
>JAFXBH010000146.1 GCA_017521875.1 Oscillospiraceae bacterium | reverse complement strand
CTTACCTAAATTGCATTCAGGATTTTTTGGAAAGTAAGAAGTAATAGGTAAGAAGTAATAAGTATTTTGCAAGGCTTTGCCTTGCTCTTTTTGTTTTATAGTGGTACAATTATGGTAAGAAGGGTGGTATTGTTATGGCAGATAGTCCGTTAATCATAAAATCTAAAGAATTTGCTTTGCGGATTATAAAAGTTTGTAACTATGTAAAACAAACTAAAAAAGAAAGTGTGCTTACAAACCAACTTATCCGTAGCGGAACAAGTGTAGGTGCAAACATTCGTGAGGCATTTTACGGTCACGGAACTGCTGATTTTATTGCCAAACTTCAAATTGCACTTAAAGAATGTTCTGAAAGTGAATATTGGTTAGAACTTTTAATTGAAAGTGGATATTATGATAACAACGAAATTTTAGAAAAGTGCATTGAAGTTAAGAAGTTACTTGTTACATCAATAAATACTGCTAAAAGCAAATTAAATAAATAACCCAAGGCGGTGATTATATGAAAAGAATTAATTTGCTTATTATATCTGTAATTTTGATTTTATCTTTTTCTGCGTGTGGTACGAGTTATGAGACTAACAGCGAAAATGATTTGCCCGTTGAAAATTCACAAAGTGATATTGATACAAGCCAATATATCATACAAACAACCTTTTACCAAATATATGAGGAAGACTTACAAAAATATAGATATAGAATAACAAGTGGAAATGATATATTGGTTGAAGATATTAAAACGGGAACCGCACCTCAAATTGAGGATAAAGGCGAGGGTGTTCTTAAACTTCATTTAGGATTTGGAACGAACGCTTTTTCTGTGAAATATTTCAATGTATACGATAAAACTATATCTGAAGAATTTAACCCGTATAGCATATACGCTGATTACATAAACACTAAAACAAAAGAATACTATATCGCTTACTTTAAACATGAAGAAAAGCCAAAACTTTATATAAAAGGATTTTTTGAAAGTTCGGGGTATTCAAATGAGTTGGACTTGAATTTTTCTATGGCAACTTGTGAAAAACTAGTTTTCTTAAATGAAACGGAGATTTACATAGAGTATATAGATAATAATTCAGAAAATGTGAGAAAAGTAGTTAGTTTTAAGAATTAAATAAAAAGAACGAAAAAATCCTCGGTTTCACCCAGTTCTTTTTCGGACACGAGAGCCAAACGAAAATCCGTTCTCGTAAGAGAGCGGATTTTTGTTTGTATTATTCACTATTCATCATTCATTATTCATTAAACGAGAACGGATTTTCAAATGAAGAATGAATAATGAAGTCGCCTCGCTAATGAATAATGAATAATTTCGGTAGCTTTTCGCCTCGGCGAAAAGCATTTTTATTATAATCCTCCGCCTTTTCCCCTCGTGTCTTGAAAAACACCGAAAACTGCGATATAATGAAATCAGAAAGGCGGTGGAGAGATGAAAAAAATCTTGTTACTTTTATTGTGCGGTATTCTTATATTCAACGCTGTTTCGTGTAGTCGAAACGATGACCCCGAAGAAACCGATGGAACGGAAGGAATAACAGCATCAAAATATACGTTCATTTCCAATGAAGAAAAATCCACGTGGAAATCCAATTTGACCGCTGTTTTATCAAAAATCGAAATACACGACGAGCCGGGGATTCCCGGTAGTTTTGCAATCGGTCTTATGGATATTAATTTTGACAATTCTCCTGAGGTGTTTGCGGCACATGCTGGAGGATCTATGGGCAACGTATTTATTGAGATATACGACCTTGATTCGGGAGAGCAACTGATTTCCTACAATGCGGCTCATTGGGAAAGCAGTGAAAATATTTACCTTTGCGTTGCCGATAAAAACGGGGAATACGTTGTTTTATCCGAAGGTGCTTTAAGGAATGACATTGGATGGATGAAATTGATTGACCTATTGCCTAAAAATATCGATTCGCAAGCAGTATACCTGATGACGGAGAGTTTGTTTGCGGAAGCCTTATCAAATGAAGCCGAGCATTATGAGTATAAAGGAAACATTGTTGACAAATCTCAATATGATGAATATTATCGGATTTTTTTGGATGAGTACAATAAAATTGAATCCACCCAAATTCAATTGATTAAGTGGTCATCTATTGAATCGGAAAACAGAAATGAACTCGTCGAAAAAATGGCAGATGCGCTTATACATACTTCACAAGATTTCATTGATAATAAAAAATAATAGGCATCTTTTTTGTCAACGCACCACAAAGCCCCAAGGACGATAAGTTCTTGGGGCTTACTTCTTACCTATTACTTCTTCACTCTTACCTAAATTGCATTTAGGATTTTTTGGAAAGTAAGAAGTAATAGGTAAAAGGTAATAAATATTGCGCCTTTGCCGCTTTTTTGTTATAATACATCCAAAGGTCGGTGATGTTTTGTGAAAAAATATATTTGTTTACTATTGGTGCTGCTGTGCTTTTTAAGTTTAGTTGGTTGTAAAAGCGACAGAGCGGTTGATGGCATATCATCGGATAATTCTTTCGAAAGCAATACTACCCCAAATGATACTTCTAAAATTAATGTTTCAGAAGCGCAAAAGGATGCATATTTCAACACTTTTGAAAATTTCGAGCGAACCTTTACCACAGTTAGAGTTAATGAGAAAAATTTTCTTATCAAAACAAGTGCTGATTTTGCCGGCGATTTCTACGAGATTTATGATAATAACGGCAATTTGTTAGATAAAGGGTTCCACGGGTGGCGCGGTAGCTTTGATATTACCAAAGAAAATGATATTATAACTCTTGAATATGGTTATGGTGGAACGAATGTGCATCCGAAATTTAGATTGTATGATGCTCAGAAAGGTATAGCATCTCGATATTTTGAAGGCCCAATTGCCGTGAATGGTACGCTGATTGCATATTTTGATGTGAGTAATGAAGAAGCGTCACTCATTGTTCAAGATGTTTTTGATGTTGAGAAAAATTATAAAGAGTTTAGTGGAAAGTTCGATCGTTTTATCTTGATGAAGATACAGGAAATATCATTTTGCGAAGACGGAACCAAAATCCACATAAAGTATTGTGAAACAAATAATGAAAGTAATATTATAGAGGAAACTTTTATATTAGACTAAAGAAAATCAAGTTTTTAGATCAGTTCCGTTTTGAGTGTCGGTCCCAAAAAGAAAGACAAGTCGTAAGACTTGTCTTTCTTTTTTGTTCAATTGGAAAATTCCTCTGCTTTCACATAGTCAATAAAGGCCTTGAGGCTTCTGGAGATCCACTTGTTTTTGTGGTAAATCAGTTGCTTCCAAATATCTGCGTGGAAATCCTGCACATCCAAATAGCACAGTTTTCCTGCTTCCACAAAGGGTTTGGTGACAAAATCCGGCAGAAATGAGAGCATATCGCATTGGGTGATCAGAGATGTAATGGTATCCGTTCGGCCGATTTCCAAAACCGGGGTAATCTCCAGGGAACGCTTCGCCAGTTCCCGGTCCAGGAGTTTTCGGTAACCCTGCCCGTGTTCTGTGAGAATAAAAGGCTGGCCAATAATATCATTGACAGACAAATTGGCCTTTCCTGCAAATCGGGATTGGGGATTGGCGACGAAATGCATAGGGATCTTTTCTTCCTTGGCGATCACATAATCCTTGTGGTAGGTGTGGCTGTCCAAAGTGATGATAAAGTCTGCTTCGTTGTGATCAATCATATCCAGCATATCCGCTGTGTCACCGGTTGAAAACTGAATAAAAAGAGAGGGATACCGCCGGTGAAAATCCAAAAAGCGGGAATTGACCATCTCCTCACAGATGGAGTCCGGTGTTACAATGTGAATATGACCCCTTAGTTCCGTTTCAGTTTCCAGACCTTCTTTAAAATCTTCAATCAAGTTGCAGACCTGATGGGCGTGAGACACAAGCGCATGTCCCTGCTGGGTCAGGGATATGGTATGGTTAATCCGCTCAAACAGGGGACAGCCCAGTTCCTCTTCCAGTTGCTTGATCTGAAAGGATACCGTGGATTGGGAATATCCCAGTTTCTCAGCGGCTTTTGTAAAACTTCCCAGATCGGCTACGTGGATAAATGTGGTCAAATTGCGCAGTTCCATTTTTTGCCCCCCAACATCGAAAATTTCGATGATAAATATCTAAATCATTCGTTTGACTAATGCTGAGATGTATTATAAGATAAGTTCCATAAAAAAGCAAGGCTTTTGCAAACAAAATAAAAAGGAGATATTGTTATGAAAAAAGTAGTATCCATTCTGTTAGTTCTTGTTCTTGGCGTGGGAACCGTACTTGCTATGACCGGATGTTCCGGCAGCAAGTCCAATGCTCAGTATAAGATTGGTATTTGCCAACTGGTGGAACATGTGGCTTTGGATGCCGCTACCGAAGGTTTTAAACAGGCGATCATTGACGAACTGGGAGAAGATGCCGTTGCGTTTGATGTTCAGAACGGCCAAAACGATCCCAATACTTGCTCTACCATTGTCAATCAGTTTGTGGCCAATGATGTGGACTTGATTATGGCCAACGCCACCCCGGCATTGCAGTCTGCGGCAGCCGCCACCGCTGAGATTCCGATTCTGGGCACTTCCGTTACAGAATACGGTGTGGCTCTGAACTTAAAGGATTTTAACGGCACTGTAGGTGGCAACATTTCCGGCACATCTGACCTAGCACCCCTGGATAAGCAGGCCGAAATGATTACTGCATGGTGTCCCGATGCCAAGACCGTTGGCCTGCTGTACTGCTCTAAGGAAGCAAACAGCCAATACCAGGTAAATGTGGTAAAAACCGCATTGGAGCAGAAGGGACTTACCGCTACGCTGTATCCCTTCACCGACTCCAATGATCTGGCCCAGATATGTACTGCAGCAGCGGACAATTGCGATGCGATCTATGTTCCTACCGATAATACCGTTGCAGAGAATACCGTCATTATTGACAACATCTGTCAGCCCAAGAAGATTCCTGTGATTGCAGGTGAAGAGGGTATCTGCGCCGGCTGCGGCATTGCAACCTTGTCCATTAGTTACTTTGATCTTGGCTACACCACCGGCAAGATGGCAGTTAAGATTTTGAGAGACGGTGCTGACATCTCTACTATGCCTATCCAGTACGCAGAGAAGCAGACTCCAAAATTCAATCAGCAGATCTGCGATGCTTTGGACATCACACCCTTGGAAGGCTATGTAGCCATCGAAACAAAATAATTCTGTACAGCCAGCCGGGGGGAGCCATCCTCTCTCCGGCTGCTTCCCTATATAAAGGTAACAGGTGAAAAATATGGAAATGATTCAACAATTATTAGGTGCGTTGCCGGGTTCTGTGTCCCAAGGTTTGATTTGGGGCATTATGGCCATTGGCGTGTATATTACATACCGGATCCTGGATGTGGCGGATTTGACGGTAGACGGTTCTTTTGCCACAGGCGGCGCAGTTGCGGTAGTGCTGATTTTGAATGGCTGTAATCTGTGGCTGGCAATGCTGGCAGCGTTTGCGGCAGGTCTTCTGGCCGGCGCAGTAACAGGATTTTTGCATACCCTGATGGGCATTCCCCCTATCCTTGCAGGTATTCTGACCCAACTCTCTTTGTACTCCGTCAACCTAAAGATTATGGGCAAAGCCAACCAGTCTATCAATGTAAACCAGACAGACCTGCTGGTGTCTCTCCGCTGGGTCAAAGAGTTCGCGTTTCATAATCCGCTGATTACCGTGGGTGTTGTGCTGATTGTGCTGATTGCCATTCTGTATTGGTTTTTTGGAACGGAAATGGGCTGCGGTATCCGGGCAACCGGTATCAATCAGCGTATGAGCCGTGCCCAGGGCATCAATACCAATTTCAATAAAGTGATGGGCATCATGATCTCCAACGGATTGGTGGCCTTCTCCGGTGCATTCTTGGCCCAGTATCAGGGATTTGCCGATGTGAAAATGGGTCAGGGCGCCATTGTAATCGGCTTGGCTGCAGTGATCATCGGAGAAGCGCTGTTGGGAAAAATCTTCAAAAACTTTGCATTAAGATTGCTGTCTGTAGCCCTGGGTTCTATTATTTATTACATTGTAGTCCAGGCGGTGATTACAATGGGATTGGATGCCAATCTCCTGAAACTGTTCTCTGCTGCCATTGTAGCGGTGTTCCTGGCCGTTCCCTACTGGAAGAGACAGTATGCAGAAAGCCATATCAGAAGACGGAAGGGAGGCAAAGTCCATGCTTGATATTATCGGTGTAGAAAAAACATTCAACCCCGGCACTATCAATGAGAAAAAAGCCCTGAACGGTATTGACCTGCATTTGGACGACGGTGATTTTGTGACTGTCATCGGCGGTAACGGCGCCGGTAAATCTACGATGCTGAATATGATTGCCGGCGTGTACCCGGTGGATTGCGGTAATATCCGGAT
>JAFXBH010000145.1 GCA_017521875.1 Oscillospiraceae bacterium | reverse complement strand
TGCCTCCTCAAGGTGCAGATCTTCTTCCACCATATGAATCCTATCTGTGTATTTTTCTGTAATCGCGTCCCGGAGATCATTCTCCCCGTCCAAAACCGGCAGATAGAGGGTATCTGCAGGAATCCTGCTCAGCAGTCCAACCACACCACCTGCGTGATCTGCATCGTAGTGGGTCAGAATCAGGCCATCTAATCGGAAAACACCTTGCGAAAGCAGCAATCCCGCCGCCCGGTCAGCGGCTTTGTCATCACTGTCTCCACCGCAGTCTACCATATAGTATTTGCCTTCGTTTTGCAAAATCAAACATTGACCTTGCCCTACATCCACCGCAGTAATACGGAAATTATCCCGTCTGGGCTCGATCCAGGAAAGGGCGACCGCAACGACCAAGCCTGCCACAAGGCATCCGGCAAAGAGCATCGGGTGCTTCTTCTTGGATTTCAGGAACACCGTCAGCAAAATGTAACCAAAAATCAGCCACATAACAATATAGACGCTGCTGGTATAGACAGCAGAAACAGGCAATCTCGAGATCATATCCGTTCCCCACAATATCAATCGTATCGGCCAGGAAAGCAGCCAGGCAAGCGCCGTTCCCAAGGGCATCCAAATTGCTCCCAGCAAGCAGACTGCAATCAAACCATAAAAAATCAAACTTATCAGCCAAAGCAACAACAAATTTGTAAAAACGCCTACAATGCTGACATTTTCAAAATACATGGCGCTCAAGGCTGTTGTCAGCGAGATAGCGCCTAATGTTGCACTGACAGAGCCTACCGCCCAACGGGTCAGTTTGGCTTTGACAGTTTTTCCCTTGGCTGGTCCAATTCGGGTTTCCGTTAGCATATAGGTATGAATCTGCTGGGTAAACAGAAATATACCCACCATACATCCTACCGACAATTGGAAACCGATATCGGTAATTCCCAAAGGATTAAACGCGAGAATAGCCAGCACCGCCGCAGCCAACGCCGTGGGCGGGTCATAGTCCTTATCCAGCAGCAGCGCAATGATCATCAGGCTTTGCATAATACAGGCCCGGACAATAGATGCAGAAAATCCCGCAACTGCTGCAAACAGAATGAGCACAGGCAGGCCGACCAGAGCCGTGAGAAACCTTCTTCGTAAGCAAATCAGATATACCAGTGCAAACAAGATGGACACATGCATGCCTGAAACCGCCACCACATGGTAGACCCCGCTGGTTTTTAGCGCAGACCTGGTTTGGTACTCCAAACCAGAAGTATCCCCCAGCAGCAACGCCCGGGCAAAGGGCGCAGTATCCTGAGGAAATAAAGTATCCAGCAAGGAGAGAATCTTCACCCGCAACTGTGCCGCTGTATATTCTATCGCTACTTGCGGCAGACGGGTAATGGTATTTCCCTTTTTGGGATAGCACAGGAGAAAAACACCTTTCCCCTTATGATATGTAGGATTTTCTGCGCCGCCACCGGTATAGCGAATGCGGAAATCACCGCTAATGCAGTCTCCCGGTTGCATACTATGACCACTATTGACATACACCTGCACCGAATAGATTTTGCCATCGATCTCTGTTTTGCCATCGGCGGTAATGCCATAATCTGTAGGGCGGCTATATCCGGTCAGTTGGATGGTCAGGGGTACTACCTCTTCGTCCAATCCCCGGACAGGCTGTAAATACAGGGCATCAAAGCCGAAAAACCAAAGCAGGCCTACCAGACAACCCAGCAATATGCATTTGCACCGATTGACTGTCAGGCTATCGATCCAAATCATCGCCCCAAGGCCAACGGTACACCCCAGCGCCAGAAACAGCAACCAGATGCCGGACACTACATATGCCCCCACTGCGCAAGCAGCAGAAAACCCTATTGTAAACAGCATCAGTTTACGCATATCTATCTCTCTGCTCCCTTGTGAAAAGGACGCCACCTTGGGGGCAGCGTCCTATCAGGATTATAACTTAGATGCTACAAAATCGTCTACAGTTGCAAGGGCGTCGTCCAATTTCAGAACGTCCTTGCCGCCACCCATAGCGGAATCGGGCTTACCGCCACCGGAACCGCCACAAATGGAGCAAACCTGCTTCACCAAATCGCCGGCGCGAACACCCTTGGCAACTGCGTCCTTACCGCAGACGGCCAAGAACGTAATCTTATCGTCATTCACCGCAGACAAAACAGCAACTACATTGGTTGCCTTATCCCGCAAGGTGTCGCCAATCTGACGGAGTTTACCTGCATCGGCATTGGGCACATTCACAGTCAGTACTTTCAGGCCGCCCATATCATGGCCACCAAACAGGATACGGTCTGCCTCGCCGGCAGTTTCCTTGGCCTTGTAGGCTTCAATTGCCTTCTTCAGGTTCTTAACTTCCTCTGCCTGGGCGTGGATTTTATCTACCAGTTCACCGGGCTTTGCCTTAAACTCCGCAGCCGCAGTGTACAGAAGTTGATGGGCGCGAGCCATATCTTCCAGGCATTCCTTACCGGTAATGGCTTCAATACGGCGAACGCCAGAGGCCACGCTGCCTTCGCTCTCGATCCGGAAAGGTCCGACCTTTGCAGTATTATCCAAATGCGTACCGCCACACAGTTCAATGGAGAATCCACCCATATTGACCACACGGACGGTATCACCGTACTTTTCGCTAAACAGCGCCATTGCGCCCATCTGCTTAGCCTCTTCAATGGGCATTTCCCGAATATCTACAGGGTAGCCTTCCAGCACAGCAGACTGCACCAGAGCATCGATCTTTGCCATTTCTTCAGCGGTTACAGCAGAATAATGGGTAAAGTCAAAACGGAGTCTGTCCGGCTCCACCAAACTGCCTGCCTGATGGACATGATCGCCCAGCACACTCTTCAGCGCCTTTTGCAGCAGGTGGGTTGCGGAGTGGGCGCGCATAATGGCCTTACGGCGCTCCACATCAATGGAAGCCAGCACCACATCGTCGGTCTTCAATGTGCCGCTGCGCATCACACCGGAATGGAGGTACTTGCCACCCTTATCCTTCTGTACGCCGGTCACCTTAAAGCGACTATCGCCCATCAGGATCACACCGTAGTCAGCCGACTGGCCGCCCATTTCTGCATAGAAGGGAGTTTTATCCAGAACAATGATGCCTTGCTCACCGCCGGTAATAGCACCGGTAACCTCTTCGCCAACACAGATGGCCAAAATCTTAGCTTCGCAATTATTCACATCGTAACCTACAAATTCGGTAGGTGTGGTATCCAGACCCAGGTCAATACCTGCCCAGCCAAGATCGCCCAGTGCTTTTCTGGCTTCACGGGCACGAACTCTCTGCTCTTCTCTGCACTGGACAAATTTGTCCATATCCAGGCTCAGACCCTCGTCTTCCAGCATTTCCACAGTCAGGTCCACAGGGAAACCATAGGTATCCGCCAACAGGAATGCATCCTCGCCGGAGAAGGTGGTCAGGCCTGCAGCCTTATGCTGCTGGAGTTTCTCTCCAAAGATACGCATACCGGTATCGATGGTACGGGCAAAATTCTCTTCTTCGGTCTTGACCACACGGATAATATGGTCTGCACGCTCCCGCAGATAGGTGTAGTGGTTTTCATTTTCCCGGATAACGGTCTCAACCACCTCAAACAGGAAAGGACGGTTCACGCCCAGCAGTTTGCCGTGGCGGGCTGCCCGACGAAGCAATCTGCGGAGTACATAACCACGACCCTCATTGGTAGGCTGCACACCGTCGGCAATCATAAAGGTAGATGCCCGGATATGGTCCGTGATGACACGGAGGCTTACATCGGTCTTTGTGCTTTGACCGTAGGCAGCGCCGGTGATCTTGGTTACGTGGTTGGTGATGTTCATAACTGTATCTACATCGAACAGGCTGTTCACATCCTGGCATACCACGGCCAAGCGCTCCAAACCCATACCGGTGTCGATATTCTTCTGTACCAATTCGGTGTAATTACCCTGTCCGTCATTATCGAACTGGGAGAACACGTTGTTCCACACTTCCATAAAGCGGTCGCACTCACAACCCACCTTACAGTCAGGGCTGCCGCAGCCATACTTTTCGCCACGGTCATAGTAAATCTCAGAACAAGGACCGCAGGGGCCTGCGCCGTGCTCCCAGAAGTTATCTTTCTTACCGAAACGGAAGATGTTCTCTGCAGGAATACCGATCTCCTTATTCCAGATCTCAAAGGCCTCTTCGTCATTTTCGTAGATAGAGGGATACAGTCTGTCCTCTTCCAGACCAACAACCTTGGTCAAAAATTCCCAACTCCAAGCAATGGCTTCGTGCTTGAAGTAGTCACCAAAGGAGAAGTTGCCCAACATTTCAAAGTAGGTGCCGTGGCGGGCGGTCTTGCCGATATTTTCGATATCACCGGTACGGATACACTTCTGGCAGGTGCAAACTCTTCTTCTGGGAGGCTCTACTTCGCCCTTAAAATAAGGTTTCATCGGTGCCATACCGGAGTTGATCAACAGCAAGGAAGCATCGTTCTGGGGAATCAGGGAAAAACTGGGCAGGCGCAGATGTTCTTTGCTTTCAAAATAGGACAGGAACATTTCGCGCAATTCATTTACGCCATAGGGTTTTTTACTCATATTGGATTGACCTCCATAAAAAATTCATATAAATAAACCCCG
>JAFXBH010000144.1 GCA_017521875.1 Oscillospiraceae bacterium | reverse complement strand
TACAACCATATGCTATCCTATGGATGTAAAGCGTGCTTTACGTCCGTTGAGGAGGTGGCTTATGAAGAACAGAATCGAGGCTATAAGAAAAGAACGGGGAATTTTGCAGGATGAAATGGCAAAGGCTATGGGCGTTTCCCGCCAGACCATCAGTTCCTTGGAAAACGGACGGTACAATCCGTCCATTCTTTTGGCGCACAAGATTGCCAAATATTTTGGTATGACCATTGAAGAGGTTTTTGTTTTTGACGAGGAGGTGCTATTATGAAAAGTAACAGAAAATGGATCGCATATGTAATTTATGGATTGTTAGGCGCAGCGCTGATAGCGCTTGGAATGCTGGATGTGGTGGATTCCTTCTGGAGCGGAATGGGCGGCGCGCTGATTGCAATGAGCGTGATTCGGGGAATTCAGTTTGTGCGTCTCAAGAAAAACGAGGAATACCGGGAAAAAATGGCCACGGAAATGGCTGACGAGCGTAATCGTTTTATCCGCAATAAAGCCTGGGCGTGGGCTGGATATTTGTTTGTTTTTATCGTGGCAATTTCCACCGTTGTATTCAAATTGCTGGGGCAGGACTTGTTATCTATGGCAGCGGGTTTTGCCGTCTGTATTCTGGTGTTGCTTTACTGGGTCTGCTACCTGGTGCTGAATAAGAAATACTGATTCCGACAGTGCTGAAAGCATAAAAACGGCAGAGGGTTTCCCTCTGCCGTTTTTGTCTGTACAATTACTGCTTGTCAATGACTTTGATCAGCGCCTGCGTGCCGTCGTCTTCACAGCCGATGTCAGCAAGTTTGACATACTTGTCCCGCACAAGGTGCAAAACTTCCAAATCTAACTTTCGGGCATCGGATTCGTCGATGGCGATGTTCATATCCTTGATAAAATGTTTCACAAAGAAACCGGGGGCGAAATCACCGTTGATGATTTTCTGTCCGTTGTTGGTCATCTGCCAGGAACCGGCTGCGCCGGTGGAGATGGCGTTAAACATAACCTGGGGATCCAGGCCGCAATTTTTGGCGTAGGTAATGGCTTCGCACACAGCGGCAATACATCCGGAGATGGCGATCTGGTTGGCCATTTTGGTGTGCTGACCGTTGCCGGCTGCGCCTTGATAGCGGATATTGGTGCCCATGGCTTCAAATACAGGAACCATTCTGTCAAAAACAACCTTGTCACCACCGACCATAATGGCCAGAGTGCCTTTTTGCGCTCCGATATCACCGCCGGAAACGGGAGCGTCCAGTGCGGTCAGGCCGTTGGCAACGGCTTCTGCATAAATTTTCTGAGAGAGTTTGGGGCTGGTGGTGGTCATATCAATGAGCACAGTGCCTTTGTCGGCATTGGCGATGATACCATCTTCACCGAAGTAAACCTCTTCCACATCCTTAGGATAGCCAACAATGGTGATGACCACATCTTTTCCTTTTGCGGTCTGGGCGATGGTATCGCACCAGTGAGCGCCGGCATCGATGACATACTGGGCCTTTTCTTTGGTACGGGTATAGATGGATACATCAAAGCCCTTCTTCATCAAATTCAAAACCATAGGCCCGCCCATAACACCGACACCAATAAAACCGATCTTCATAGATTAGTTACCTCCCCTTAATAAGTTGAATTTGTGTTCATTATACAATTTCATTTTACAATAAGCAAGGAGGAATAATGAATTTCGAAGCCGGCGATCCAAAAAGGCAAATAAATTGGCGTAGATACCTGTGATCTTGCCAATGATTCATCGGTGTGGGCTGTTTTAAGGGGCGGTAATTACTTACCGGATACAGTCAATTTGAAAGTTTTCTTTCAAGACAACTCAAGCCGAAAACGACACATCCAAAAACCAAGAAATAAAAAATGACCATACAAATCCTCCTTTTTTGAAAAGCAACTTTACTTAGTGGATTTTCTTTGCTATAATTATTATAGCAAGATACACCGATTATGAAAGCAAAATACCGACTAAATATATAACGATATCGCCAATATTGTTGTTTTTGTGGAAGGATAATTACGTTATGAAATTGCAAATCAGACGGAATATGATGGAAGATGTTGAAGGCCTTCACAATGAATATCCCTATGCATTTCACCACACGGATATGCGTGAGACAACGGTTCCATGGCACTGGCATGAAGCCCTTGAATTTGGCTATGTGGTGGAAGGTCGCTTGAAGATATCCACCACAACACGAACACACATTCTTGAAAAGGGCGAAGCCTACTTTACAAACAGCAATACTTTAAGTACGGTGGAAAATATAGAAAACTGTATTTTGGATTCTCATTTGTTTCACCCTGTTTTTTTGGGAGGGCATTTCAAAAGTGTATTTGAAACAAAATATCTAAACCCCGTAATCCAGAACAAAGATATTGATATACTGTGTCTCCGGGGAGAAACAGATGCACAGCGCAAACTTTTGGGGAAATTGCGGTTGCTCTCCAATCTTCAATCACAACCGGATGTAGAATTTCAGACACGAAGTTTGATTGGTGATATTTGGCTGTTTCTGTTAAGGGTCATTCAGGAGGCGGACAGTAGCGTATACCGCACTGGGGCAAAGAATCAAGACCGGATTCTGACCATGATGTCCTTTATTCAGGAAAACTATGCCGAAAAACTGACATTGGAACAAATTGCCGATGCCGCATCTATCAGCACCCGGGAATGTCTGCGCTGTTTTCGGGAATCCATTCGTCAATCCCCAATGGATTATCTGATCGAATACAGGGTTCAGGTGGCCAAAAAGTTTTTGGAGACAACAGATCTCTCCATTACAGAAATTGCGCTGCGTTGCGGCTTCAACAGCAATTCCTATTTCACAAAAATCTTTCACCGCAGTTGCGGTAAGACACCCAATGTCTACCGCAAGGAACTGCAAAGCCTTGAAACATCAGTCTTTGGATAATCTAACAACCCTGTATGTTACCTGCAGCAATGAATAAAAGTTGAAAAAAGGCACAAAACTCTTTTGCCTCTTACTTGACACAGAAGTGGGTGGCAACCTAATGGGCGGTCGTTGACTGCCCATACGAAGCCTGTCATACAACGCGGTAGGGGCGGCCGATGGCCGCCCTTTCACTATGGCTAACATTGACAACGATTGCCGTATTTGGTAGAATTATAAATAATAATGGAGAAAAAACGATGTTTTTCCTAGAATCAAAAGATTTTCCTGTGGATAGGGGTGGTTTTCAGTGATTTGGTTGGTGGACTATACCCACTATGATAAGGCAATAGATCCCCGGCTTGCTAAGTACAGACTGGACTATTTCCGCCTGAAAAGTTATGTGCGGTACAACAAAATTGGCCCTACTGCACCGGTGAAATCCAAAGTATTTGCCACCGGGTTGCTGCGGCTGGCCACCATCTTGCACAGAAATGGGTATGATGTGCGGTATCTTCACTATGAAATGCTGGAAGAACTGCTGGAAAGCGGTGCCCAGATGCCGGAAAAAGTGGCGTTTTCCTGTGTCTGTCCTACTGTACCTGCTTGCGCAGGCCTGGCAGAGGAAATCAAAAAACGCTCCCCCAAGACCAAGGTGATTTTAGGCGGTATCCATGTGAACCTGAGCGCCCAATTGACCCGGGAGCGGTTTCCTGTATTTGATCAACTGGCAGTGGGTTTTGAGTATGAAGCGGCGGAACAAATTGCCGGCGCGCCTCTGGCCCGGCATAATGGCGACTATGTAGACTATTCCCTGTTGCCTCTGCCATTAAAGGAATACGCCATCAACACCTTCACCACCATGGGCTGTCCTTATAGGTGCAGTTACTGCGCTGATGGCCGGGCACCCCATTTTGTGGCCAGCCGTGACGGGCAGATGGATCAACTGAAAAAGTTACTGCCGGCGGGAAATCTGGTGCATTTCTTTGACAGTGTGCTGGGTTTCTCCCAAGAGGGAATCCGCAATGTATGCGATGCTTTGCAGAAGGCGGAACATCCTTTTCTCCTTAGTTGCGATATGCGGGCGGAATTGCTGACGCCGGAACTGGTATCCGCTATGGAAAAGGCCGGTTTTGTGGAGGTGCGTCTGGGTATGGAGAGCGCCGACCCGGAACTGCTGAAACGGAACAAACGCACCTTGACGGTGGATCATTTTTTGGAGAAAGTAAAAATGATCCGGGAGAACTCTAACTTGTATGTTTGCCTGTATTCCATCACCGGACTTCCCGGAACGAATTGGGATTCCCAGCAGAAAACACTGGATTATTGCGATTTTCTGTTTCAGGAGCATCTGGTGGACGAGATCAAAAACGCCCAGTATGTGCCCTATCCTATGGAGGGCGTCTGCTACGCAGACCGGGGCATTACACTACTGACAGAGGACTGGTCGCAGTACGATCGGCAGAGTTTCCCGGTATACCACACGGATACCATGTCTGCGGAAGAACTATGGGAGATTTATCTGCATACCGCTAAGTCCATCAACGAAAGTTGGCTGCGGAGTTGCGGTTTTGCCTCCTTTGATGACGTTCCTGTAATAGAGGGTTATTATCAGGAATATGTGGAAGCCAATTACCTGAATAAGAAATCAGTATAGTAGCGAGGTTGGCCTATGTACTATAGTAACAACAATCACTATCGCACATTCATCTGCTACCGCAGAAAGAGAACAGATCCTACATTCGCGGCCAGCGAGGATGTGGCGGGTATGCTGCACTGGTGGTTTAACAACAACCGGGCATTCCGGGATATCGCGCCGGCACTGTTCGAGGAGTGCTATCCCCCCAGTGGCACACTGACCTTTGATGAGCCGGGTATCCGGTCTGTGATGCCCCAGATCAGTAACTGCTTTGTGGTGATCTGTCAGGATTTCTTCCGAAATATTTTAGATGTGTTTTACAATATCTTTATGGAAGATCCCACTCTGCCGGAAGAGGAGCAGATCACCAAAACTGTCCGGTATCTGGATAATGGCGAGATCATCTGCTACTTGGAAATTAAACACGCGCTGCAGCAGGGTTGCCGGCTGTGTCCGGTGTTTGTCAGCAACGGCAATCAGTCACCCTACGGCCATATGGATGCCAAAAAAGTGTCCATTCTGCAAAAAATCTTGGGCGAAGGCAGCGAGATTCTCTTTAGCAAGATCAATGCCCATACGGTGGATTATGCCCAATTGGCCGGTCTGATGGGAAATATGTCCTGGTCTACTATCAGTATGGAAGAGGCCGCTGTTTTGATGCAAAATTTGGAAAAGACCCAGCAGTGCAGAGATCTTTTGGCCTACATAAAGGAAGTTCTGTCCGGGGATACCCAACAGGCCCGGGATACCCGTGCTATCAAAAACCGGATCAAGGACGATTTGAAACTCTGCGCTATGACTGTCTTTGCCCAGCAGCGCCCCGGCCGGAATGCCGCGTTCTTCCGGGCGGGAAATCCCAAACTGATCTACGATCCGGTGCGGTTGCACCATGACGATTATGCAAATCCTCCGTTTTTAGCGGCCTGTTTGGTGGAGACTTTCCTGGAGAACAGCGCCAAACTGGGTTTGCAGTCCGATGCGTTCCGGTACTGGAATGTAGACTTAGATCCCAGAGCGCTGCATCAGGAGAAGACCATCGGTCTCAGCGTGTGTGCGGTATGTTTTGGCACACTTTCTACTTATCACCGGGTCTGGAAAGATAGTCTTCTTCTGGAGGACGGGCAGATCTCCCAGCAAAACCGGCAGATGTTTTTGAATACGGTGCAGTCCGGTGTCAACCTGTTGCTGGCTCTGCGGAATCCCTATACCAAGACCTGGCCTTCTTCCTGGGTGTTTGATACCATTATCGGCGTGGAAGGTACTACTAACCAGACGACCCTCAGCCTGTCTACCCTGATGAGTTGCGGATTTTTGTCTCCCAACGGGGAGAATGTGACGCCGGAAATTCTGAAAGCCCGGTACGGGTATATTTGGGAGAGTATTCAGGTACTCTTAAGTTGGAGTGAGATTGGTTGCACCTATGACGGTATGCAGTACAAGGGGTGGCGATACACGGAGAATTCCACAAATGCCCCGGCTGTGCTGCCTACGGTATTCGCGTTTGATACCCTGTGCAAACTGCGGCAAAATCTGCTGGTTTTGGTGGAGTATTACCGGGACAGAGATTCCCGGTTCTGCGATCGGCTGACGGAGGACAAGAAGTTGGTGGAGGAAGAACTGGCTATGATCATGCAGTTCTTCCGGAAGGAACAGCGGAAATCCGACGACCACATGACCGGCGCGTTCAAGCGGTATGCAGACAGTGAGTATTCCATCACCCACACCGCCTATGTAATCAAATCCCTGTATCAGTACATCTGCAGTGGCGGCCCGGAATCTCAAATGGCTGAGGAAATTATGCAGGTGGCCATCCGCTACTTTGTACCTGCGGTGCAGAAGCAGATGTACAGTGGCAAAATGGTATTTGATGAATTCGAGCGGTTTGAAAATTTCTGTGATTCCGACCCAGAGAATCCTTTGGAAGAAAACCTGCTGGAAAGCACATACGGTGACCGGTACGAACACTGCGCAGAACTGATCATTGCGGAAACCTTGGTGAAGATCGCAGAGTATACCCGGGATGAAAACCTGTATAATGATATTTTGCAGATTCTGGAGTGGATATTTACTACCTATTCTGCCACATCGGTGGTGCGGTATCAGGATACCATTCGGATCAAGGGTTGCCGGACAGACTTGTGCTATCCCATTTATTATTTGTACTATTATCGGATGTTCCTGTGGGACTATCTGTCGTTGCTGAAAAAGAAGGAAGGGTAATGCTTTGCAGACAATCAATGTAGCCACTTGGAATATCGGCAGTTTGTACCAGAATTATGAGAAGAATATCCGATATCTGGAACGGATGATTTCCGGTCAGCAGATAGATATTCTTTGCATGCAGGAACTGCCCCGGATCCCGGAACTGCTGGAAAGCATCTGTCGATGGGGCGGCTTTGGAAATCACCTGTTTCAGGTGACCAGCGAAAGCCATGTATGCAGAGAAAATGATATGGGTATCGCCATCTTCTCCCGATTCCCCCTTGTTGCGTTGGAGACGGTGCGGCTAACGAAACCCACTGTTCCCATTTTCTACAAGGGCAGGGAGGAATTCTGGCACGACAAGTATTTTCTGGCGGCATCCTGCGATTTTGGAGAGAAAAAAGGTATCGTGGTTACAGGACACGGTTTCCCGTTCCATCGCTATGAAATGGAAAATGAGGAAAATTACCACATTATCCGGCCGCCTTTTGAGGAACTGGACGCTTGGCTTGGCCAACTGGAATCCCGGTTCTCGTTGGATATGTTCTGTGTGTCGGCAGACCTGAACTATCCTACGCCTTTGCAGTTTATGCCTGATGCAGCCCGGCGCTTTACCGATGTGTTTGCCGGACAGGCCACCCGTCCCACCGGACGGAAAACAGACACGGTGCTGATCCCGGAGGGGGTCTCTGCTCCGGAGATGATCAATATCCCTTGTCAGGAGGATGGAGAGACCGTGTTTGACCACTATTTTATTATGGCAGGTTTGCAGAGATGATATATGCTAAGAGGCTCCCTTCCGGAAAGGGAGCCTCTTTGTATTGCAATTTTGGGTCTTTGTGATATGATAGAAAAAATGGCTTCCGCATACTGTTTGCAGGGAGCGGAGGAAACATATCAAAAGAAGGTGAGTCTATGGAACTATCACTTTTTTCTGTTTTGGGTATGGCAGCCACCTTGCTGCTGATTGTCGGGGTGGGTGTTTACGCCGGCAAAAAGGTAAAAAGCGGACAGGATTTTAATACCGGTAGTGATATGGGTGTGTCTATGGTGGCCGGCGCCCTGATCGGTACGCTGGTAGGCGGCGCATCAACCATTGGCACGGCCCAACTGGCATTTCAATATGGGTTTTCCGCCTGGTGGTTTTCTCTGGGTGGCGGCATTGGTCTGCTGATGATGGCGGTATTTTTTGCCAAACCGCTGAAAAACAGCGGACTTGTCACCCTACCTCAGATCCTGACCCGGGAGTACGGTAAAAAAGTGGCCACCACTGCCGCTATTCTGATGTCCGTAGGCACATTTATGAGTATCGTTTCCCAACTTCTGTCCGGCGTGGCATTGGTTACATCGGTCTGCGCCGTTCCTACCGCAGTGGCGATGGCGATTGTGGTGGCGCTGATGGTGGTCTATGTGGTATTCGGTGGCGCATGGGGAACAGGTATGGTTGGCGTTGTGAAAACGGTGCTGCTGTATGTGACCACATTGGTGTGCGGTATTGCGTCCTTGAAATTGGCGGGAGGATTGGATACCTTTACGGAGGCGCTCCCTGCAGAGCGGTATTTCAATCTCTTTGCCCGGGGTGGCTGGAAGGACGGCGGTGCCGGTGCATCGCTGGCATTTGGCGTGCTGACCACCCAGGCATACATTTTACCCATCGTTTCTGCCCGCAGTGTGAAGGTTTCCAAAGCAGGCGCGGCGCTGGGCGGCGGACTGACTGCCTTGATCGGTCTGGCAGGTATTTTTGTGGGGTTGTATATGCGGGTTTATATGCCGGACACAGAGGCCTCCGTGGTACTGCCAAAATTTGTGCTGACCTGCCTGCCGGATTTTGTGGGCGGTGTGATTCTGGCAACACTGCTGATTGCGTTGGTAGGTACCGGCGCCGGCTTGGCGCTGGGCATCAGTTCTATGCTGTGCAACGATATTTATAAGGTTTTGATCCGCCCCAAGGCAACGGGGAAAGAGTGCCTGCGGTTCTCCCGGATTGTCATTGTGCTGATCTTGGTTTCGGCCGCTCTGTTTGGGGTCGGCGAGGTGGGATCTACCATTCTCAGTTGGAGTTTCCTGTCTATGGGATTGCGGGGCGCAGTAGCGTTTGCACCGCTGTGTTTTGCTTTGTTTTCTCCGGGACGAATGGGGAAAAAGGTGGCTGGGGCGGCAATGATCGCAGGGCCGCTGCTGGTGATCTTGGGTTCATTCCTGCTGCCGGATCACATAGATCCGTTGTTTTTGGGAATGGGCGGCGCGCTGCTGATCTGCTTTGCAGGTTGGTTATGGGGTCAAAAGAGAACACATTCCCATAGCAGCAGGTGAAATACCGTACCAGTATATCCCGATGAGATAGACCGGAATCAAATAACCAAAAGATGGCATTGTGGAATGCATATGGTGAACAGGAGTGGAGAAGATGGAATTACATGATAAAATCCTGCAATATCTGCAGGATTCCTACGAGGAAACACGGCAACTGTTGGAAGATATTTGTAAGATTCCTGCGCCCTCTAACCATGAAGAAAGACGGGCCGCGTTTTGCAAAAACTGGCTGGAGCAAAACGGCGCAAAGGGTGTTTACATAGATAACGCATGCAATGTGGTATATCCTGTGAATTGCGCGGGCAGAGAGGATATTGTGGTCTTTATGGCCCATACGGATACGGTTTTCCCTGATATGGACACGCCGATGCCCTATTGGTGGGATGAAAAGCGGATCTATTCTCCCGGCGTGGGAGATGATACCGTGTGTCTGGTGATGATGCTGATGGTCATCAAGTATAGCATTCAAAACGGTTTGACCCCGGACTGTGGCATCCTGTTTGTGGCAAATGCAGGAGAAGAAGGTTTGGGTAACCTGAAAGGTGTCAAACAGATCATGTCCGACTATCAGGGGAGAATCAGCCATGTGTATACATTTGACGGACAGTACGATGCGCTGGTGTGCAAGTGTGTTGGGTCTCACCGATACAAGATTTCGATTGAGACGGAAGGCGGCCACTCCTTTGCGGATTTTGGAAAGGAAAATGCCATTTCTGTTGCGGCAGAACTGATCCACAATCTGAATCAGTGCCAAATCCCACAAGAACAGGACAGCAAGACCACCTATAATATTGGTGTCATAGAGGGCGGCACTTCGGTGAATACCATTGCCCAGGCAGCATCTTTTTTGTACGAATACAGATCGGATTCCAATGTCTGCCTTGAGAAAATGAAACAATTTTTTGAAACACAGATAGAGGATATGCGTTGCATCTGCAATGCCAAAATCTCTGTGGAGACCATCGGCGTGCGGCCCTGTGGTCAGGATGTGGATGAAGCACTGCTGGAAAATATGGCACAGAGGGTGATTGCCATCTGTCAGAAACATTCCGGAATCCCCTGTAAAAGAACCTCCGGCTCTACCGATGCCAATATCCCTATGTCTATGGGGATCCCGGCGGTTTGCGTGGGTGTCTATCAGGGCGGCGGCCCCCATACCCGGGAGGAGTATGTGGAGATCGCCAGCATACCCGTAGGCCTGAAAATTACCGCAGAACTGATCTTGGGATATTTTCATCAGGATATTTAGATGCCGGTATCGCGTATAAAAATCCCCGTCAGGTATTCCTGACGGGGTTGTTTTTTAT
>JAFXBH010000143.1 GCA_017521875.1 Oscillospiraceae bacterium | reverse complement strand
GCCGCCTCCATCAGCGGGCTGGGGGAACCGACGGTGTTGAAATCATGGTACTGCTTGATGCGGTCCATGATGTGCTTGGGCGCGATGGCATATCCCAGACGCCAGCCGGTGATGGAGTAAGTCTTGGACAGGGAGGAACAGGAAACAGTCCGCTCCCACATACCGGGCAGGCTGTTCATATAAATATGTTTGTGACCTTCATAAACGATGTGCTCATACACTTCGTCCATAATGGCATAGACATCGTACTTGATACACAAATCTGCAATCAGTTTCAGTTCGTCATAGGTAAATACCTTGCCGCTGGGGTTGGAAGGGTTGCAGATCAGAATGGCCTTGATACCCTGCTTGAAAGCATCCTCCAGCACATTGGGATCAAAATCAAAGGTGGGAGGTGTCAGGGGAATGAAAATAGGCTCACATTGAGCCATAATGGCCTGGGCACGGTAGTTCTCGAAATAAGGGGAGAACATAGCAATCTTGTCGCCGGGGTTGGTCAAAGCGAAGATGGTGTCTACCATAGCCTCGGTGGAACCGATGGTGACTACCATTTCCGTATCAGGGTTCAGACTGCGGCCCATAAACCGACCGCACTTTCTTGCCAGTGCTTGCCGGAAGTTGGGAGCGCCCATGGTGATGGGATACTGGTGAGGTCCCTGGTATGATACTTCATTCAGCCGATCCAGCATAGCCTTGGGGGGATCAAAGTCCGGGAAGCCCTGGGCCAGATTGATAGCGCCGCAATCGATGGAGATACGGGTCATACGACGGATGACGGAATCGGTAAAATATTGATTTTTTCTGCTCATTTCCTGCATAATACAGTCCTCACTTTCCTATTATCGAATGCCCAGGGTTTCGGCGGTCGCCACCTGGATGCCATGGAATTCCATCAGAGAGACGAAGTTTGCCTCATCGCTGACACGGAATACCATATAGGCGCGGCCACCCTCGTGGGTGAACAAGGAGTACATATACTCAATGGCGACTTCGCCCTCTGCCAAAGCGGCCAGCACAGGGGCCAGTCCACCGGGCTGATCCGGTACGGATACCACCTGTACCGGGGTAACAGACAGAATATGACCGGCATCCAACAGAATATTGGTGGCGGCGTGGACATCATCAGCAATGATCCGCACGATACCATAATCGGAAGTCTCAGCAATGGAGATGGCCCGCAGGTCGATCTTGTTTTCGGCCAGGGCGTTTACGATCTCTGCCAACTGACCGGTACGGTTTTCCAAAAATACGGAGATTTGGTGAATGCTCATCAGAATACCTCCTTAAATTTTTCGCTTGTCAATAATTCGGACGGCCTTGCCCTCGCTGCGGGCAATGGACTTGGGCGCAACCAGACGCACCTTGGCGTAAATGCCCAGCATTGCTTTCAGGGAAGATACCAGATTCTTTTCCATTTCTGTGATCTTGCCCAGAGAGTCAGAGAAGGTCTCCGGAGTCATTTCTACCATAATTTCCAGCGTGTCGGAGTGGTTCACCCGATCCACGATGATCTGATAGTTGGCGGGATAGCCTTGTTCCAGCAGAACGGTTTCGATCTGAGAGGGGAATACATTGACGCCCTTGACGATCAGCATATCATCGCTGCGGCCCATAGGCTTGCACATCTTCACATGGGTACGGCCGCAGGGGCAGGGTTCCCGGTTCAGAATGCAAATATCCTTGGTGCGATAACGCAGCAGGGGGAATGCCTGTTTGGTGATAGAAGTAAATACCAACTCACCCTTACTGCCCTCAGGCAGTACCTCACCGGTGTCGGGATCGATGATCTCAGCGATAAAGTGGTCTTCGTTGATGTGCATACCGGATTGAGCTTCGCATTCGTATGCCACACCCGGACCGGAGGTTTCGGTCAGACCGTAAATATCGTAGGCTTTGATGCCCAGGCTCTGCTCAATTTCCCGCCGCATGGATTCACTCCATGCTTCTGCACCGAAGATACCGGCCTTCAGTTTGACCTGATCCCGCAGACCACGCTCGTGAATGGACTCTGCCAAATAGGCGGCATACGAGGGGGTGCAGCAGAGAATGGTAGCCCCTAAGTCCACCATAAACTGCAGTTGCCGGTCGGTGTTGCCGGAGGACAGGGGCAGGGTCAGACAACCCACTTTGTGAGAGCCACCGTGAAGACCGGAGCCACCGGTGAACAGGCCGTAGCCGTAAGCCACCTGACAGACATCTTCCTCACTGCCGCCGGCGGCCACGATTGCCCGGGCGCAGCAGTCTTCCCACAGATCAATATCGTGCTGGGTGTAGAATGCCACCACCCGTTTACCGGTAGTGCCGGATGTGGAGTGGATTCGCACACAGTCTTTCAGGGGACTGCCCAGTAGGCCGTAGGGATAGGCATCTCTTAAGTCGTCCTTGGAGAGGAAAGGAAGTTTGTGCAGGTCGGCAACGCCCTGAATATCAGCGGGGGTGACCCCTTTTTCTTCCATTTTCTTACGATAATAGGGGACATTGTCCCAAACATGTTGTACCTGCGCAACCAGGCGGTCATTCTGCCACTGCAGAATCTGCTCCCGGGAGGCAGTTTCAATTTCCGGTTGATAATACTTGGCCATAGCGATTTTCTATCTCCTTGTTATGCGTCCCGGCTCATCATGAAGGCCTTTTTGTTCAGTTCCAGGAACTTGGCGGGAACGCTTTGCTCGATTGCTTCCAACCACTCTTCCACAGTGAAGGGGAAGTACTTGGAAAGATGTCCCATCAGTACGATATTGACGGCCTTGGCAGAACCGGCCTCTTGCGCCAGTTTCAGAGCGTCAAAGGCGTCCACATCGATGCCGGCTTGTTGCATTTTTTCTACCAACTGTTCCGGATAGGCAGCCGCGCCGATAATCACAGGCATGGGGTTGATCTGCTGGGTGTTGACGACGATCTTGCCGCCGGGTTTCAAAAACTCTGTCCAGCGGGCAGCCTCCAACAGTTCAAAGGAAACGATAAAATCTGCCTCGCCCTTGTGAATCACGGGGGAGTAGACCTTCTCACCGAAACGGACATAAGTAACTACACTGCCACCCCGCTGGCTCATACCGTGGACTTCGGAAACTTTGATGTCATAACCTTTGGTCAGCAGCAGACGGCCCAACAGTTTGGAGGCAAGCAGGCTGCCCTGTCCGCCAACGCCGACGATCATAATGTTTTGTGTTTTCATAGTTATGCCTCCTTAGCGGCCTGCAAAGCATTGGGTTTGCACAGTTGGGCGCAAACACCGCAGCCGGTGCAGAGGGTGTTGTCGATGGTGGCCTTGCCATTTTGAATGCTGATGGCAGGACAGCCGATCTTCATACACATCTTGCAGCCAACGCACTTGTCTGTATCCACAGTCAAGGGGGCTTTGTGCTTCACATATTTCAGCAGCGCGCAGGGCCGACGGGAGATGATCACAGAGGGCTCATCTACAGCCAGTTCTTCCTTCAGCGCCTCATCACACTGGGCAAGATCATAGGGGTCAACCACTCGGACACGGCGGATGCCCACGGCGCGACACAGGCTTTCCAAGTCAATCTTGGTGCAGGGGTCACCCTTCAGATTGAAGCCGGTGGTGGGGTTCTGCTGATGACCGGTCATACCGGTGATGGAATTATCCACAATGATAATGGTGGAAGCAGATTCATTGTATGCGGCATTGACCAGGCCGGTAATACCGGAGTGCATAAAGGTAGAGTCGCCGATCACGGCAACCACCTTCCGTCCTTCAGCACCGCCGGCTTTCATAAAGCCGTGGAGACCGGACACAGAAGCGCCCATACAGATGGTGGAGTCCAAAGCGGACAGGGGAGGCACAGCGCCCAAAGTATAGCAGCCGATGTCGCCCATGACGGTCACTTTGTTTTTGACCAAAGTGTAGTACAGACCCCGGTGGGGACAACCGGCACACATAACCGGAGGACGGGCGGGAATGTTCTCTTCCAGCCGGGCGCCCACTTCGGTGGCAAAACCTAACTTTTCGGCGATGAGATTCTGAGAGAATTCACCGATACAGGAGAACAGATCCTTGCCTTCGCAATCAAGCCCCAACTGTCGGCAGTGGGTCTCAATGAAACTGTCCAGTTCTTCCACAACTACCAGCCGTTCCACCTTTGCGGCAAAGTCCCGGATCTTCTGCTCCGGCAGCGGCCAGATCATACCCAGTTTCAGTACGGGGAACCGATCACCGCAGACTTCCTTGACATATTGGTAAGAGGTAGAGGAAGTGATGATACCCATAGAATGGTCACAGCCCTCTTCGACCCGATTAATGGAAGCAGTCTCGGCGTATTCCACCAAAGCCCGGGTGCGGTTTTCTACCACCGGGTGGCGCAGCCGTGCGTTGCCGGGCATCATAATGTACTTCTGGGGATTCTTTTCGTATGTTTTGGAGTGCTCCGTGCGCTCACCCAACTCCACAATACTCTGGGAGTGGGCAATACGGGTACACATTTTGATAAACACGGGGGTGTCAAATTCTTCCGACAGGGTGTATGCCAGTTTGGCAAATTCCTGTGCTTCTGCGGAATCGGAAGGTTCCAACATGGGAATCTTGGCAGCCCGGGCGTAGTGGCGGGAGTCCTGCTCGTTTTGAGAGGAATGCATACCGGCATCGTCAGCCACGCCAATCACCATACCGCCGTTGACACCGGTGTAACTGATGGTGAACAGAGGGTCAGCAGCCACATTCAGACCTACATGCTTCATGGCGCAGAAACTCCGCTTGCCGGCCAGAGATGCGCCAAATGCGGCCTCCATAGCCACTTTTTCATTGGGCGCCCACTCTGCGTAGACCTCCGGATACTTGGCAATGCTTTCTGTAATTTCGGTACTGGGAGTACCGGGATAACTGGATACGAAACTGCATCCTGCCTCCCACAATCCGCGGGCAACGGCCTCGTTGCCCAGTAAAAGTGTTTTCATAATGTTCCTCCTCGGAAATTTTACGGACGGTATCGTCCTATAAAAATACATTTTGGCATTTGCAGGGGAGTGACAGGCTCAGGATTGATTCTGGGCAGCCACCAGGTCGTCTGCGCCGTACATCTGCCGCAGTTTGGGTTTTTCAATCTTGCCGGTGGGATTTCTGGGTACTTGGGCAAAGATGATCCGGCGGGGACGCTTATACCGGGGCAGACCGGCGCAGAATGCATCAATATCTGCTTCAGTGCAGTCCACACCTTCTTTGACCTCAATGATGGCAGCGGCAATCTCACCCAACCGGGGATCCGGCAGGCCAATCACGGCCACATCTTTGATCTTGTCATAACCCCGGAGAAAATCTTCGATCTGTACGGGATAGAGGTTCTCACCGCCGGAGATGACTACATCTTTCTTCCGGTCCACCAGATAAATAAATCCGTCTTCGTCCATACGGGCTACATCACCGGTCCAGAGCCAGTCGCCTTTCAGCACTTCTGCGGTGGCTTCGGGGTTTTTGTAGTAGCAAAGCATCACGCCGGGACCCCGGACGGCCAGTTCGCCCACATCACCCTGGGGTACTTCCTTGCCGTGGGAATCCACGATTTTGGCCTCCCACAGGTAACCGGGCTTGCCGATAGAACCTACTTTATGTACATTTTCCACACCCAGGTGGACACAACCCGGGCCGATAGATTCAGACAGACCGTAGTTGGTATCATACTGGTGATGGGGG
>JAFXBH010000142.1 GCA_017521875.1 Oscillospiraceae bacterium | reverse complement strand
ACGGTCCGCCCAGCGAATAATCTGCCCTTCATAAGTCTCAGGAATAAACTTTCCGGTATGGCCCAAAATGCCCATACGCACCTCGTAAGTCAGGTTCAGACCCTCTCCTCCGTTTTCCAGTACATCTACCACTCGCAGGCTCTGCTCATTGTGACGGAATGGTTCCCCCATAGCCTCCGACAGAGCCACCTCGCCGGCATGGCCAAATGGGGTGTGTCCCAAATCGTGACCCATAGCAATGGCCTCGGCCAAATCTTCGTTGAGATTCAATGCCTTGGCGATGGTTCTGCCGATTCTGGCCACTTCTAAAGTATGGGTCATGCGGGTGCGATAATGGTCACCCTCCGGGCGGAGGAAAACCTGAGTCTTATGCATCAGTCGGCGAAACGCTTTACTATGTACGATCTTATCTGTATCCCGCTGGTAAGCAGTACGCACATCCTCTGCTCTCGCCTCTTCCGGATGCAGTCTGCCCTTGGTCTCATCAGAAAAAGCAGCAAGACGATCCAGATGCTGATGTTCCAAAAATTCCAATTGCTCTCGAATAGTCATAGTTTTCAATCCTCCACCGGAAATGCTCTGTATTCCTGACCGGTCTCCATGCCTTCTACCGTACCGGCAGTCATATCCAGGATTTTATCCAAAAATTCCTGTGCCCGCTGATGGGCAACCAGAATTTCCAATTCCACCTCTGCGCCAAACTGGGTATCCCGGATGATGCCGCCAAAGGCTTCCGTTTCCAGTTTGACCCGCTCATAAAATGTGTAGGGGCAGGGTATGTATAGCACACTCCACACCCGTTTCATAGATTTACCTGCTGCATCGATGGCAATTTTTGCGCCTTTGGTATAGGCTCTTACCAAACCGCCTGCGCCCAAAAGCGTACCGCCAAAGTACCGGGTAACCACGCAGCAAACATTGTACAGGTTCTCTTTTTGGAGCACCTGCATCATCGGATTACCCGCTGTACCTCCCGGTTCTCCGTCATCGGAAAAACGCATTGCGCCGTCCCGGATTACATAGGCCCAGCAATTGTGAGTAGCATCATAGTGCTGCCGCTTCATCTCTGCGATTTTTGCCAAAGCCTCTTCTTCCGTTTCCACCAGCCACACTCTGCCGATAAAACGGGATTTTTTCTCTATAAACTCGTCCTCACCGAAGCCGGTGGGTACCAGATATTCCTCCAAGACTTAGCACTCCTTTGTGATATAGTCTTTCAGCCGTCCGTAAAGAATCGGGTCTACAACGGTTTCCACCACGATCCCCTCTCCGGTATAATCCACGCTTAGCACTTTCGCGTTGCTGTGCAAGGTTTCCACCATGCCGCCCATGGAATAGGGCACGGTGATCACAATGTGGTGGCGGCTCTGACCCAGGGCGTTTTCGATCCCCTGCAAGAGGGTATCCATACCATATCCCTTCTTGGCGGAGATCTTCACGATATCCTGACCGATTGGTATATCCTCCGCCGGGACTAGGTCGGCTTTGTTATAACACTGCAGCACTTTGGTGCCGGGCTTCGCCAGTTTGGAAATCAGGCTGTCCACCACCGCAATATGCTCCTCCCGGTTGGGATCGGATGCGTCGATCACATGCAGCAGCAGGTCGGCGTACTCCAATTCCTCCAGCGTTGCACGAAATGCATCCACCAGATGGTGGGGCAGTTTAGCGATAAAGCCTACCGTATCTGACAGGATCACATCCAGGTTATCTGACACAGTCAGTTGCCGGGAGGTGGTATCCAAGGTGTCAAACAGACGGTTATTGGCAGGGATACCTGCATCCGTCAAGTGATTCAACAGGGTAGATTTACCGGCATTGGTATAACCTACAATGGCCACCACAGGCACAGAATTTTTCTGTCGCCGCTCTCGCTGGACACTGCGGACTTGCCGCACCTGCTCCAGTTCTGACTGGAGTCTTGCGATCCGTTCCCGGATGTGCCGCTTGTCCGATTCCAATTTGGTTTCACCGGGGCCGCGGGTGCCGATACCACCGCCTTGCCGGGATAAACTCTTGCCCATACCGGACAGGCGGGGCAGCAAATACTTATACTGGGCAAGTTCCACCTGCAGGCGGCCTTCCTTGGTCTTGGCCCGCTGGGCAAAAATATCTAAAATCAGGGCGCTTCTATCCAAGACCGTTACGCCCAAAATCTCCTCCAGCGCACGGATATGGCCGGGGGACAGTTCGTTATCGAACACCACCATCGTGGATTCGGTAAACTCCACCAACATCTTCACTTCCTGCGCCTTACCCTCACCAATAAAACTGTGAGCATCCGGGGCATGACGATTCTGCAAGATCTTTCCGGTACAGAATCCACCGGCAGTCTCCAAGAGGGCTTCCAGTTCCTCCAAGGTTTCATCGGTTGCAGTCTGCTGAGAGGTAAAGCAATCCGCATTTAAGCCGACCAAAACGGCCCGTTCCTGCACTTTTTCTTCCAAAATCTGCTCCATTACTTCCCCTCCCGGCTTCTTTACCCTATATTATAACACATTATGCGTTCTTCACACAATACAATTCTTCCAAAAACAGAAAAGAAAAAAGTCCGTACCACAATACGCAGTACGGACTTCATTCTTACTTCAAGCCGAATCTCTTGTTGAAACGATCAACACGTCCACCGGT
>JAFXBH010000141.1 GCA_017521875.1 Oscillospiraceae bacterium | reverse complement strand
GGAGTTCTTCAGCAGGTGACGGTAGTCGTCCATGGGATGACCGGACAGGTAGATACCGGTGGTTTCTTTTTCCATCAGCATCAGGTCGGCCTTTTTCAGTTCTTCCATCCTGGGAATGGGAATAGAAACCGATTCTTCCTCGTCCTGCAGCATCGCAAACAAACCCATCTGGCCATCCAGATTCTTCTTTCTGGTGGAGGCGATAGTGTCCATCATATTCTCGTACACATTCAGAAGTTCGCTGCGATGGTAGCCAAAGCAGTCCATTGCGCCGCATTTGATGAGGTTTTCCACGGCCCGCTTGTTAAGTTCGCCCTCCCCCATCCGGGTCAGGAAGTCCTCCAGAGACTTGAAGGGGCCACCCTCGGTGCGCTTTTCCACCACGCTGCGGATCAGGCCCCGGCCGATATTCTTCACCGCGCCCAAGCCGAAGCGAATAGCATCTCCTTCTACCGCAAAACTGTCCATAGAATGGTTCACATCCGGGGGCAATGTAGCAATTCCCAGATCTTTACACTCGTTAATATAACCGGAGATCTTAATGGCAGAGTCCAGCACCGAGGTCATAAGCGCCGCCATATATTGCTTGGGATAGTGGCACTTCAGGTAAGCCGTCTGGTAAGACACGACAGCGTAGCACACGGCGTGAGCCTTATTGAATGCGTAGTTGGCAAAGTCAACGATCTCATCGTAGATAGACTGGGCCGCCTGCTCGCTGACACCCTTGGCCATTGCGCCGGGGATTCCCTGCTTTTCATCGCCGTAGACGAACACATTTCGCTCTGCATCAATCACTTTCATCTTCTTTTTGGAGATGGCGCGGCGGATATTATCTGCCTGTCCCATAGTGTAGCCGCCCAGGGAGCGGAAAATCTCGATCACCTGCTCCTGATAGACGATACAGCCATAGGTAACTTTCAAAATTGGTTCAAGCAACGGAGTCTTATAGGTAATTTTTCTATGGTCCAGTTTGTTGGCAATAAACTTAGGGATCGAATCCATCGGGCCGGGCCGGTAAAGCGCAACAATAGCGGTCATATCTTCCACAGAGGTGGGCTTCATATTGATGCACACGCCGGTAATGCCGGCAGATTCCAACTGGAACACACCTTGGGTCTTGCCCTCTGCCAGCATTTGGAAGGTAGCCGGATCATCGTCCGGCACTTTATCAATGTCAAAATCCGGCTCCAGCAGGCGAATCTGCCGCTGGGCATCTTCAATCACCGTCAAGTTCCGCAGGCCCAGGAAGTCCATTTTCAACAAGCCCAGTTCCTCAATGGTAGTCATCGTATACTGGGTAACGGTGGTCTCATCGTTCCGGGAAAGGGGCACATAAGTATGCACCGGATCTGCGGTGATCACCACGCCGGCAGCGTGGGTAGAGGTATTTCTGGGCATACCCTCCAGGCTCATTGCCGTGTCGATCAGGGTCTTGACCCGATCATCGCTGTCGTACATTTCCTTAAGTTTGGGAGAGACTTCCAGCGCTTCTTTCAGGGTAATGTGCAGGGGCATTGTGGGGACCAATTTTGCCACCACATCGGTCTCTGCATAGGTGAAATTCAGCGCTCTGCCCACATCACGAATGGCGCCACGGGCGGCCATGGTACCAAAAGTAGCAATCTGCGCCACATGGTCTGCACCATACTTTGCCATTACATAGTCGATCACTTCACCACGGCGTTCCTGGCAGAAGTCTGTATCGAAGTCCGGCATACTGACTCGCTCGGGATTCAAAAACCGTTCAAAAATCAAGGCATACTTCATAGGGTCGACCTCTGTGATGTGCATACAGTAGGCCACAATAGATGCTGCACCGGAGCCACGGCCCGGTCCTACAGGAATCCCCTGCTCCTTGGCGTATCGGATAAAATCCCACACGATCAGGTAATAGTTCACATAGCCCATACGGCTGATGACGCCGATCTCGTACTCCAGTCGCTGGCGGTACTCCTCCGGCGGATTGGGATATCGCTCCCGGAAGCCGTCCTCACAGAGTTTTCGGAAGTATTCCTCATTGGTATAACCCTCCGGCACAGGGAAAGAGGGCAAGTGGTATTCGTTGAATGTGAATTCCAGATTGCACCGTTCTGCAATTTTGGCGGTATTTTCAAAGGCTTCCTCGCAGTTGGGGAACAGTTTTTTCAGTTCCTCCTCACTCTTCAGGTAGAATTCATCGGTCTGGAATTTCATACGGTTGGGATCGTCCACGGTCTTACCGGTCTGGACGCACAGAAGAACATCCTGCATTTTGGCATCTTCCCGGCGGAGATAGTGGGCATCGTTGGTAACAATCAGGGGCAGGCCGGTCTCCCGAGCGATCCGCATCACACCCTGATTCACAGGAGTCTGCTCGGGAATGTTATGGTCCTGTAATTCCAAATAGAAATGATCAGGGCCAAAGATATCTGCCAGTTCCAAAGCATACGCCTTTGCGCCCTCATAGTCTTCCATCATCAAGCGCTGAGGAATGGCGCCGGCCAGGCATGCAGAGGTGGCGATCAGTCCTTCGTGGTGCTGCCGCAGCAGGTCCAGGTCCACCCGGGGTTTGCTATAGAATCCTTCAATAAAGGCTTGAGAAACCAAATAACACAGGTTTTCGTAGCCGGTTCTGTCCTTACACAGCAAAACCAAATGATAGGGATCGTTATCCACACCGTGGACGCGATCAGTCATAGAACGGGGCGCAACATATACTTCGCAGCCGATAATAGGCTTAATACCATTGGCCTTTGCCGCTTTATAAAAATCAATACAACCATACATGACCCCGTGGTCGGTAATGGCGACGGCAGTCTGCCCTAACTCCTTGACTCTGTCCATCAAGCCGTCAATACGGCAAGCACCGTCCAGGAGGCTATATTCTGTATGCAAATGAAGATGTACAAAACTCATAGTTTTTCCTCCTGTGCCATCTGAACCAATTTTTGCAGCCGGTGGTTCATTGCCGGTTTGCTGATTGGTGGCTCCATCATTGCCGCCAGTTCCGAAAGAGAAACCTCCGGGTTATTCTCCCGGGCAATGGCTGCCTGCTGCAATTTTACCGGCAAATTCGACAACACGCCCCTCTCTTTCAGAGCGCGAATGGCAGATATTTGTTCCTGAGCAGCCTCCACCACTTTGGATGTATTGGCATCGTCGCAGTTGCAACGACGGTTGACTTTATTGTTCAGTTCTTTTTCCAGTTTGGCCTCCATAATGCCCATGGCGGCAACCGGTGCGCCCAAGTAAGTCAGGCAATCGGAAATCAGATCACTCTGCTTTATATACAAAACACAGTTACCGCCTCTGGTGGCCAGTTTGGGTTGGAATCCCAAAGCCTCCTGAATCAAACTATTGCATTCCCGGGCCACACTGCCGTGGGTGGTGGTTAATTCGATATGGTAACCCTTAACCGGGTCAGTTACAGAACCCCCCGCCAAAAATGCCCCTTTCAGAAAAGCGGCTTTACAGCAATCCTCCTCCACAATAGGCAGATTGATATGCAAAGAAAGGGTATCCCTGGCATCAAATCCGTAGGCATCCATAATTCGGTGGATCTTTTCTGGGGCGGTAATCTGGAAATTCATTTTTCCCTGGGTGTCCTCAGAGGGGGTCTGGTCAAAATCCACACCGAATGCCTTTTTGAACAATTTGGGAAGGATTCCGGTAAACTCCCGGCTTTCTGTAATAATGCGGATGCAGTCTGTCCGGAAGGTATTGCAGAACAGCAATATACCAAAGCACTCCGCCAAGGCGCAACAATGCTTTGCCGGGATATAACGGCAGATCTCTGCCTTTGTATTGCCGGAAAAGGAAATGGCCATGGGAGCGCTCCTTTCTTACCAAATACGAACCTCCGGTTCTAAGCGGATACCGGTATTTTCAAACACCCGGTCCGATACATCGCGGAGTAAATTTTTCACATCTTCTGCGGTAGCGCCGCCTAAATTTACGGCAAAACCTGCATGTTTTTCAGATATGGCCGCGTTACCAGCCCGGTAACCTTTCAGGCCTGCCTGCTCAATCAGCGCAGCGGCGTATCCACCGACGGGACGCTTGAATGCAGAACCGGCAGACGGCATATCCAACGGCTGGGAATTTCTGCGGCGAGTCATCAGATCTTGCATCAGACTGCGAATTTCTTCTGTGGATTTCGGGGTCAGGCAGAATGTGGCCTCCACCACAATCCCACCATCGTCTTCCAAACGACTGTGACGATAACCAAAATCCATTTGTTCACCGGTATAGGTATGGACATTTCCTTCCATATCCATCACTTTTACCTGGGTACACACCTGGCAGATCTCTCCACCGTATGCGCCGGCATTCATATAAACACCGCCGCCTACAGAGCCGGGAATCCCGTGGGCAAATTCCAGACCCGAAAGACCGGAATTGGCAGCAAAGGTGGCCAATCTTGCCATAGATACACCGGCGCCAACCCGAATATGGGTATCGTCCAACTGCTCCATGGTATTCAGTCCATCCTTCAGGCAGATCGTCAGGCCGGGTAGACCAGCATCCGGCGCCAAAATGTTGGTTCCTGCGCCTAAGATAGCAGGTTTGCAGTCCAAAAAAGCGGACAATTTTAAGATTTCGCCCAATTCTTCTGTAGATTTTGGGAATGCCATCACCTCTGCAGGACCGCCGATGCGGAAAGAGGTATGTTTTGCCATCAGTTCGTTCATTCGAAGTTCTGAATTCGGTAGTAAAGCAGTAATTTTCTGCTGAAATTCAGTCATAATTGTCATAAACTCCTCCGGGCGTATGATTATGTACAGTATAGCATATTTCGTTTCAATATGCAATTATTACAGCCATGTTTTTTCGCCTAAAAAGCACAAAATCAGCCGGCTGATTTAGCCGGCTGATTTTATGTAGATTTACTTTTCCACGATCTCCAAAATTTCCATAGGACAAGCCTTGACGCAGATGCCGCAGGCAATACATTTGGTGGTAGGACCTTCTGCAGGAGCCACCATAACCTTCATAGGACAAGCCTCAACGCACTTGCCGCAAGAAGTACACAGTTTCTTATTGATCATATACACGCCAGTCTTGGGATTCTGAGTGATGGCACCGGCCTCACATACCTTGGCACACTTACCGCACTGGATGCAGGTCATAGGCTTGGGGGCGCCGTTCTTCTCAATAATCCGAATGCAGGAAAGATCCTGATGGAATTCTTTGTAGAAAGCCTTGGAGCATGCGCTTACGCACTCCAGACAGGCCATACATTCTCCATTTTTCTTTACAGCGAGTTTCTTCATAAAGAAAATTCTCCTTTATTTTCATATTTCCAAGATATTATACTCTAAAAAAATCAAAATAGCAATGGTTTATTTGGAAATCTTCCAAGGAAAATCAAATAATTTCTATCCCACACTTTTCCAGTCTAATATGCGATGGATCGGTCATACTAATGTTGAAATCTAAAAAACAGGAGGACACCTCTTATGAAAACATTTGCTATGGTAATCATGGCGTTGGCGCTTACCTTCTCTCTTTGCGCTTGCGCCTGTGACAACACCGCGCCTGCAACTACCCCATCCACAAGCACCACACCTTCCACCAACACAACTCCCAGTACAAGTCCCATGATGCCCACTGACGAAATGACCATTCCTGTTCCGGAGACCAACATCCCCGATCCCAGTGTAGATCAGACTACGCCTGGCGGTACAACTGGTGGCAACACCGGTCGGAGCAGAGGTATGGGCCGTATGCCTTATTAAAAAACAGGGTGTTAAACACCCTGTTTTTTACTTATAAAATTGTGACATAGCGGGTCAAATTCTTCTTCATCCGCTCTGCAGCATCTACCGCCAGGGATATGGGGTCGCCCCGATCTTCTTTCCAAGCGGCAATAATGCCGGCATCGGCGCAAGCGATGGCACCGTGGCCCAGATTATCAAAGGCAGATGCACAATTCTTGGCATTGGCACCTGAATAATCATAGCCGTCGACCAGCAGGAACATAGCGGGGTATTTACACCGGAGTGTCCGCAAACTGTCTGCCGATGTGGCAGGGCCAACGCCTGCCAGACGGGTGTATTCCTTTTTGCCCAGCATTTCCTCTCCCAATCGGCTGGCCATATCAGCCATCACCGTATACAAAAGCCGGGATCCGGTAAGTTGATCCTGCATCTCCGATGCAGATTTGTTCGCAGTACGGAATGCCAAAAACAGATCTTTGGTATTTTGTTTCATTTCGTTCAGAAACGGGATCAAACTGTCGCTGCCAATATAGCAATTCAGGAGCAGGCCGTCATACTGCCAGTTTTCAGCCATTAACTGCTGAATCAACACTGCATCTGCGCCAGAATAGACATCCGGTGTGTCCAACAGGATATAGAACTTCTGTTCTTTGGCACACGCAAGCAAATCTTGCAGGATTTCCAATCCCCGCGGCCCCGCAGCAGCAAATGTGCCAAAACGAAAACGCACCGCCGGCAGCACGCCGGACAGAGCATCCAGCAGCGCTTTGGCGTAGGCAAGGTATGCCTTCAAAAAATCAGATTCATTTTCGTAAAATGCAGGGGGTACCTGGTTTTTATCCAAAGAAAAAGCCACCATGGATGGATTTTTTTGCTTACGGATTGCACTTTGCAGTTTATCAATTGACATTGCCTTACCTCCCGATTTTTTCTTTATTATATCACAGTTTTTTCCACTTGCAAAGATGAGAAACCTTTCCAATCGTGTTTTTTTGACAAACGGGAATACTAAATCCGAAAGGAGGCGATTATTATGCAACTGAAAGGTTTTGCCCTGGCATTGGGCATTGGCGCTGCCGTGGGAGCCGTTGCCATTTTGGCGATGCCCCGGAACAACCCTACCCGCCGTCTGGCAGCAAAAGCCGCTGACAAGGTAGAGGATATGGCGTGGAAAGTTTCCAACAAGATCAACGACGAACTGGACTTCTGATACAAAAGGCAGACACATATTCTGTGTCTGCCTTTCATTTATTGGATTTTCAACCGAATTTCTTGATTTTCTACAGAAATTTCGATTTGAGAAATCGGTTTTTCAAAGGAGTCAATGATTTTCTCACTGATGGGATCTTCCAAACTTCTTTGAATCTCCCGACGAAGATTTCTGGCGCCGTAGGTGACAGAATAGGATTTCTGAACCAGATAATCTATCAGCGTTTCATCCCACAGGAACGTCAATCCACGGTTAGCAAGGCTATCCCGCAATTCAGACAGCATAATATCTGCAATGGCGCGGAAATTTTCCTCCGTCAACCGGTTGAAAGTAATAATCTCATCTACGCGGTTGAGGAACTCCGGACGAAGGAATTCTTTCAGGGCAGCCATAGTCTTCTCCTGAATCATATCATTGTCCGTTCTGCCGAAGCCCAAGCCCCCTACCCTACCTTCAGAGCCTGCGTTGGAGGTCATCACGATGACGGTGTTTTCGAAGTTGACCACCCGTCCCTGGGCATCGGTGATCCGTCCGTCATCCAGCACCTGCAACAATACATTCAGCACATCGGGGTGTGCCTTTTCGATTTCATCGAACAGCACCACCGCGTAAGGTCTGCGGCGAATCTTCTCGGTCAGTTGTCCCGCTTCGTCGTATCCCACATAGCCAGGAGGCGATCCGATCAGTTTGGAAACTGTATGTTTTTCCATAAACTCAGACATATCCAGCCGGATCAAAGAATCTACGGAGTCGAACATATCATTTGCCAAGCATTTGACCAATTCTGTTTTACCTACACCGGTAGGACCAACGAAGATGAAAGATACTGGTTTCTTCTTGGGACTGATGCCCACACGGTTTCTGCGAATGGCCTTGGCCACTGCATCCACCGCCTGATCCTGACCCACGATATGGGTCTTCAACCGATCGGCCAAGCCTTTTAGTTGTTGGTACTCCTGGGCCTTGATTTTGCTGGCGGGAATTTTTGTCCACAATTCAATAATTCTGGCCAAATTCTCCATCGTAACAGTTGGAGCAGGAATCTTATCCAATTCCTCAATTTCCGCAGCCAACTGGCACAGTTTGCTGCGTATGGTCGCCAGCCGCTCGTAATGCTCATTTTCCGTATCCTCGGTGAGCATACGCAGTTCCAGTTCGTAGTCGTCCCGCTCCTTCTTCTTTTCTGCCCGCAGGGAGATTTCCTTACACCGCAGATTTACATCGGAACAGGCTTCGTCCAAAAGGTCAATCGCCTTATCCGGCAGGAAACGGTCGGTGATATACCGTTCGGAGAGCATCACGCACTGCCGGGCAATCTCCGGGGAAATCACAACACCGTGGAAATCGGCATAATTCTTGGCAATACCCTGCATAATCTGGCAGGCTTCTTCAATGGTAGGCTCAGCAACCGTTACCGGCTGGAATCGGCGCTCCAAGGCTGCATCCTTTTCGATATATTTCCGATATTCATTGAATGTGGTAGCGCCGATGACCTGAATTTCGCCACGGGAAAGGGCAGGTTTCAGGATATTGGCGGCATTCATAGAACCTTCAGCGTCTCCTGCGCCTACCAAGTTATGAATTTCGTCGATCACAAGAATGATATTGCCGCAGGCCTTGATCTCACCGATCAGACTCTTCATACGGCT